>NZ_APNL01000005.1:0-242179 GCF_040361435.1 Salinisphaera sp. C84B14
TTACACAGCTAGGCAGGCCGGCAACCGAAAGCGCAGCGATCGCCGCGCAGGCCCCCGGCACCGCAAGTACCGGATACCCCGCCGCACGCACCGCGCCGACCAGCGCATAGCCCGGGTCGCTGACCAGGGGCGTGCCGGCATCACTGATCAAAGCCACCGAATCGCCGGCCGCCAGTCGATTGACGATGGTATCGATGCGCGCGCCTTCGTTGTGCTCGTGCAACGACATCATGGGCGTATCGATGCCCAGGTGGCGGGTCAGGCGCGCGCTGTGACGGGTATCTTCGGCGGCGATCAATGCCACCTCTGCGAGCGTGCGCCGCGCCCGATCGCTGAAATCGCCGAGGTTGCCGATGGGCGTGGCCACAATCCAGAGTGCGGCCGTGGTCGATTGCATAGTCGTTTCACGACGTCGTAGGGGTGGCGCTGATATTATGCAGGCCATACCGGCGCGCTTGGGGGATACGGCGCGCAAACCTGGGAGTTGCAAATATTATGACCGTCTCTAAAAAGCTATCGCTGGGCCCGATCGCCGTCCTGCTTATTGCGCTGATGCTGGCCGGCTGCGCCGAGCAGTTACGACAGGCCCAGGGCCAGTTCGGCAACGCCCAGGCCGGCACGCCCGAGGAGGCGGTCGCACAAGGCGATTACGCCCGTGCTGCCGAACTTTATGCCCAGGCCTCGGCCAGCACCTCGGACCGTGATCGGTCACGACAGCTGCGCTTCGAAGCCGGGTTGGCCGCCGCCCAGGCCGGCGACGCCGAGATGGCCAAGCAGATCCTGTCGAGCTTTCCGCCCAGCACGCTCAACGACCTGGAACGGGCCCGCTACAAATTGGCGCGCCGCGAAGTGAATCTCGTGGGCACACCGCCGGCGGCAGCGCTCGAACAGCTGCCCCCACCGGGCAGCGGCACGCCGCCCCAGGTGGCCGAACGGGTCTGGGAAAAACGCGCCCAGCTGCATTTCGAACAGAACAACCTGATCGCCGGAATCGGCGCGCTCGTGCAGCGCGGCGTATGGCTGGTCGACGACCGCATGCTGCGCGGCAACGACGACAACATCTATTCCAAGGCGCTGGATGCCATCACCCGAGGCCAGGGCCCGCAAAGCCAGGCCGCCCAGGATGCCGATCAGACCACGGTGGGCTGGCTGGCGCTTGCCGAGATCGGCCAGCGCCGCTGGAACAGCCGCAACGAACGCGACCAGGCGCTGGCGGCCTGGGAAGAACGTTTTCCGCAGCATCCGGCCACCCGGAGCATACTCGATCAGCGCTTTGACTATCGCGCCCGCACCTCCCCGGTCGAGCGCAGCCGCCCCGGCCAGCGCTTCGGGCAGGCTCCGCGCCCGCAAAACGATAGCGTGGCCCTGGCGTTGCCCATGACGGGCAACTTTTCGAGCGCGGCCAAGGCCATTCGCGACGGCTTCATGTTTGCCTACGAAAACGACAGCAGCAAACCGGCCCGCCCGCAGGTCTACGACACCAGCGCCATGAGCGCGAGTGAATTGCTGCAGCGGGCGCAGAGCGACCGGGTGGGCATTCTGGTGGGCCCGCTCGACAAACCGAAGGTCGCGGAGCTCGCACGCCTGGACAGCCAGATCCCGACCGTCGGTCTCAATTACACCGATACGCCTGACAGCCGCCCCGGCTTTTATCAGTTCGCCCTCGCGCCCGAGGACGAAGCCCGCGAGGTCGCACGCCAGGCCGCTGCCAAGGGCCGCACGCGCGCGCTGGCCCTGGTGCCCAGCGGCGACTGGGGCATGCGCGTGTTCAACGCGTTTCGCAGCGAGCTGGAAAAACGCGGCGGCCAGGTCGTCGACCAGGCAACCTATGAGCCCAGCGAGCCGGATCACCGCGACCCGATTCAGCGCCTGCTACAGAGTTATCGCCGCGGCGGCGCCGACTATATCTTCGTGGCGGCCCAACCCGCCCAGGCACGCCTGATCCGCAGCCAGCTTCGCTATTACCGGGCACGCAACCTGGCCATGCTGACCACCTCGCATGCCTATACCGGCAGCCCCGATCCGGGCGAGGATATCGACCTCAACGGCGTCGAGTTCGTCGACATGCCCTGGGTGGTCGGCGCCGGCGATTTTCTCGACTCGCGCCGCGCCGAAGCGATTCAACGCTATGGCACGACCGCCGAGCACTACGAGCGTCTGTTCGCCATGGGCATGGACGCATGGAAGCTTGCCGATCGTATCGCCGAGCGTGGCCTGCGCCCGGACGATCTGTTCGAAGGCATGACCGGCGTGCTCAAGGTCAACCCCGATGGCACCATCCGGCGCTATCTGGCCTGGGCGGTATTCCGCGACGGCGAGCCGGAGCTGGTGGAAATGCCGTCGATCAGCGACGCCAAGAACGACGACGCCGGGTCGTCGACCGCCCGCGATCCTTGGGCCCGCTAATACGATCGGGGCGCGCGCCGGCGGTCCGGCGGCGCATGGCGCCCGGCCGCCGGGACGCGGCCAGGGCATGCGAGCACCCTGGCGGCGCCCCGCGCTAGGTTTGCGCATGCGTCGAAGCACGCTTGCAACCGGGCACGACGCAGAAGATGTGGTGGATCGCGCCGCGCGCAAGCGCGGCTGGAAGCGTATCGAGCGCAATTACAACGTCCGCGGCGGTGAGCTGGACCTGGTCTACGATGCCCGCGGCACTCTGGTAATTGTCGAGGTTCGCTATCGCACGCGCAGCGACTACGGCAGCGCTGCGGCCACGGTCACACGCAGCAAGCAGCAGCGCATCGTACGGGCCGCCCGTCATTTTCTGGTGCAATATCCGCGCTATGCGCAGGCCACGATTCGTTTCGATGTGGTCGGCGTAAATGCCCACAACGAACTCGACTGGATAGAGAACGCTTTCTATGCCGAATGAAGCCGATACCCGCCTGCAGCTGATCGGGCAGCTTTTCGCCGACAATGCACAGGCCAATATGGCCACCCTGGCTGCCAACGACCGGCAAATCGTCGCCGCCGCCGATCTGCTGATCGATTGCCTGGATCGCGGCCACAAGATCCTGTCCTGCGGCAACGGCGGCTCCGCCGGCGACGCACAGCATTTTTCCTCGGAGTTGATCAACCGCTTCGAGCGCGAGCGGCGCGCCTTGCCCGCCGTCGCGTTAACCACAGAAAGCTCCACGCTGACCGCGATCGCCAACGACTACGCCTACGAGCGGCTGTTCGCGCGTCAGATCGAAGCCCTGGGCCAGCCCGGCGACGTCCTGCTGGCGATCAGTACCAGCGGCAATTCCGCCAACGTCTGTGAAGCCGTGGACAGCGCCCACGCGCAGGGGCTGAACGTGCTCGCTCTGACCGGCAAGGAAGGCGGCCGCATGGCCGCGCTTCTCCAGGAACAGGACGTCGAGCTAAGAGCGGCATCGAACAGCACCGCGCGCATCCAGGAGATGCACCTGCTGTTCATCCACTGCCTGTGCCGCCTGATCGAGGATCACTTGCTCGACTGAGCGCCTGCGGCCGGGCTGCCGCAGCAGGCTTGCCCTATTTAACCACCTTGAGATGCGGGTGCTTGCTCTTGGTGTCGCTGCCCTCTTCGTGCGTATCGGCGTCCGTGCCGCTGCCCGGCCCGTCATCGGGTGGCGTGGGCGCGGCTTCCACCTCTCCGAAGAGCATGCCCTCGCCGTTTTCGCGTGCATACAGCGCGAGCACCGCGCCCGGCGGCAGGCTCACGTTGTAGCTCTGCCCGGAAAAACGCGCCGAGAAACTGATCAGCTCATTTTCCAACGCCAGCCCGCGCACCGCGCCGGGGCTGATATTGACCGTGATCTTGCCATCCTCGGTAACGAATTGACGCGGCACATCGACGCCGTCGGCGTCGGCAGCAACCAGCAGATGGGGCGTCAGATCGTTATCGAGCACCCAGTCGTAAAGGGCGCGAATCAGGTACGGCCGGCGGGACGTCAGTTCGGCCATGAGCACAACCTCAAATCAGTAGCAAAGCGAATGATCTGCGTCCAACGGTGGGGCAGATCGCGCGTATAAACAAGTCGTGGGAATACGGGCAACGCCAGCGCAGGCGAGCGCCCGCAGCGACAACCGGTCGCTCAGCGCTTGGGCGGCAGCTGGCCCATTTCGGCCTCGATGGCCGACAGGCTTTCGGCAAAGGCCGGGCGCGCAAACAGGCGCTGCGCGTAGCTGCCAAGCGTTTTCGCATGCCGCGGCGGCAGCTTGACGCCGTAGTGCTCGAGACGCCATAGAATCGGCGCGAGCGTGCAGTCCACCAGCGAAAACTCCTCGCCGATATACTCACGCGGCGAAAAATCCGCGGCCAGCGTGGTCAGCAGCTCGGTCATGCGTTCGCGCGCCTTGCGGGCCACGGCAGGCGTACCGTCGAGATCCTCACACAGCTCGTAAAGATCCGCCTCCATGCGAAAGATGGCCAGGCGATACTGGGCTCGCAGCACCGGATCCACCGGCATGAGCGGCGGGTGCGGATAACGCTCGTCGATATACTCCAGGATGATGCGCGGGTCGTAGACCACGAGATCACGATCGACCAGCGTGGGCACCGTGTTATAGGGATTGAGCTCGAGAAGATCCTCGCTTTCCTCGTCTTCTCGAAGCTCGACCACCGTATAACTGGCCACGCCCTTTTCGGCCATGATCAGTCGCACCCGGTGGCTGTGTACACAGCCCGGGCGCGAATAGAGCGTAATCGTAGCGCTACGACTGGCCATGAATCAGCTTTCGAAGCGACGTGGTTTAATGCACATCGCGCCAGAATTCCCGCTTGAGCATATAGGCCAGCGCCGTGAACAACAGCAGGAACACGATCACCTTGAAGCCGAGCGAATAGCGCACCAGCTTGGCCGGCTCGCCCACGTAGACGAGAAAGTTGGTCAGATCGCCCACGGCCTGCTTGTACTCCGCCGGGTTGAGCTGGCCTTCCTGGATAAGCTCGAACTCCGGCGCGCCGTGGCCGGAACCGTGCGAACCCTCTTCTTCGTCGCCTTCGCTGTGCTTGAGCGCCTGATAACCCTGCAGCGGAGCAAGGACGGCGGGCATCGCCGTATTACTCATCACCACGTTGTTCACGCCGGTCGGGCGCGAGTCGTCGCGATAAAAGCTCAACAGGAAGCTATAGACCCAGTCCGCGCCGCGCTCACGCGCGGTCAGCGACAGATCCGGCGGCGCCTTGCCGAACCATTCGGCCGCGCTCTCGGCGTCCATCGTGCCCTGGATGGTGTCGTGGATCTTGCCGCGGGTCATCATGAGATTGTTCTCCATGACGTCCTCGGGAATCTCCAGATCTTCTGCAATCCGCTGATAGCGCATGTATTGCAGCGAGTGGCAGCCGGAGCAGTAGTTCATGAACATCTTGGCGCCACGCTGAAGCGAAGCCTGGTTGCCAAGATTGGTGTCATGGTGAAAAGGCACCGATTCACCACCGGCCGCCAATGCGGCCAGCGGCATCATCAGAAACAGCGCAATGAGGAACCGACGCATCATCCCGTCACCCTTTCCGGAACCGGCTTGGTCCTGTCGATCGCGCTATAGAACGGCATCAACAGGAAGAAGGCGAAATAGATCGCAGTACAAATCTGCGCGATGGTTGTCAGCAACGGGCTCGGCGCCTGGGTGCCGATATAGCCGAGGGTGATGAAAGCCACCACGAAAATCGCGAGCATTGCTTTGAAGATCAGCCCTTTGTAGCGAATCGACTTGACCTTGCTTCGATCCAGCCACGGCAGCACGAACAGAATCAGTACCGCGCCAAACATGGCGATCACGCCCAGCAGCTTGGCAGGCACGCCCAACACTTCGAAGTTAATCGCACGCAGGATCGCGTAGAACGGCGTGAAGTACCACACCGGCGCAATGTGCTCGGGTGTGACCGACGGATTCGCTTCGGTGAAGTTCGGCGGCTCCAGGAAAAACCCGCCGAACTCCGGCGCGAAGAAGATCACGCCGCAGAACAGGATCAGGAACACGCCCACGCCGAACAGATCCTTCACCGTGTAATAAGGGTGGAAAGGAATACCGTCGGCCGGGTGGCCGTCGGCGTTCTTGTTGGCCTTGATCTCGATACCGTCGGGGTTGTTCGAGCCCACGTGATGCAGCGCCATGATGTGCGCGATCACCAGACCGACCAGCACGAACGGCAGCGCCACGACGTGCAACGCGAAGAAGCGATTGAGCGTGGCATCGCCAATGACGAAGTCACCGCGAATCCAGGTCGTGAGCTGCTCGCCGATCACCGGGATAGCCGAGAACAGCGAGATGATCACCTGCGCACCCCAGTAGGACATATTGCCCCACGGCAGCACGTAGCCCATGAAGGCCTCGGCCATCAACGCCAGGAAGATCAGGCAACCGAAGATCCACAGCAGCTCGCGCGGCTTGCGGTACGAGCCGTACAGCAGAGCGCGGAACATGTGCAGATAGACCACGATAAAGAAGAACGATGCACCCGTGGAATGCATGTAGCGAATCAGCCAGCCCCATTCCACGTCGCGCATGATGTAGGCGACAGAGCCGAACGCCTCGGCGGCGGACGGCTTGTAGAACATCGCGAGCCAGATACCCGTGAGCAGCTGGTTGGCCAGCACCAGCATGGCCAGCGAGCCAAAGTAGTACCAGACGTTGAAGTTCTTCGGGGCGTAGTACTGGCCGATGTGTTCGTTCCACAGCTGGGTCGCCGGGAACCGGGCATCGACCCAGTTCATGAACTTGCTTGCCATTTTACGCAGCCTCCTCGCCGCCCTGGTTCGGATCCTCGCCTACCACTATAAGGCTGTCGCTCTCATAGCGATGCGGCGGCACCACCATATTCAGCGGCGCAGGCACGCCCGAATAGACCCGGCCTGCGATATCGAACTTGGAGCCATGGCAGGGGCAAAAGAAGCCGCTATAGGACAACTGGCCGCCATCGGCTTCCGGTCGATACTTGGGCGAGCAGCCCAGATGCGTGCAAATACCCACCATCACCAGCACCGCCGGCTCGATCGAGCGGTGCTTGTTGCGGCAGTATTCCGGCTGCTGGTCGGCCTTGGATTCGGGATCGGACAGCTGGGGTGCGACCTCGTCCAGGGTTTCGAGCATGTCCGGCGTGCGGCGCACGACCCAGACCGGTTTGCCTCGCCAGGTCACGCTCACGAGCGCGCCCTCTTCCAACGCAGCGATGTTGACTTCCACCGGAGCGCCAGCCGCCCTGGCGCGCGCACTCGGCAGCCAGGACTTGACGAACGGTGTGGCCACAAAGGCCGCGCCCACGCCACCGACGGCTGCGGTGGCGGTGGTCAAAAATCGGCGCTTGCCGACGTCGACCCCCTCTTTGCTCATGCGTAAAACCTCTTCGAGCAGGGCAGAAATGCCGGTTCGATTTTTCTAATGGGTGCGTGATCCGCGGCGTGACAGGACGCCGCAATGGAGTCGAAAAAGTATAGCACAGCGCGGCGCAATCAAAGCTGACTCAGCCCTGGCCTTCGTCGCCGCGTACGCGCGCAGACGCCGCATGGGCATACAGCCCCTCGCCCACGGCAAGCTCGGCGGCGACCGGCGCCAGCGCGGCTGCGCCGCGCGGACTGGCCTGGATGATGGACAGGCGCTTCTGGAAATCGTAGACCCCAAGCGCCGACGAAAACCGCGCCGTGCGCCCGGTGGGCAGCACGTGGTTGGGCCCGGCACAGTAGTCGCCAAAGGCTTCGGGGGTGCGATGCCCCATGAAGATCGCGCCGGCGTGCTCGATCGAATCCAGCAGCGCCTCCGGATCGGCGACGGCGAGCTCCAGATGTTCGGGGGCTATCCGATTGGACAAGGCCATGGCTTCGGCCATGTCGGCGACCGCGATCAGCGCGCCGTGGTTGGCCAGCGATGCGCGGATGATCTCGTGCCGCGGCTGGTCTTCGATCAGGCGTTCGACAGCGGCTTCGACAGCGGTAAGAAAATCCCGGTCCGGACTGATCAACAGCGCCCGCGAATCCTCGCCGTGCTCGGCCTGGGCGAACAGATCCAGCGCTGCCCATTCCGGATCGCCGCTGCCATCGGCAACGATCAGTACTTCGGACGGCCCGGCGACCGATTCGATGCCCACCCGGCCAAATACCTGGCGCTTGGCTTCGGCCACATAGGCGTTGCCCGGGCCGACGATCTTGTCGACACAGGGCACGCTGTGCGTGCCGTAGGCCAGCGCGGCGACGGCCTGCGCGCCGCCGATAGTGAAAAAGCGGTCCACCCCGGCGAGCGCAGCCGCGGCCAGCACCCAGTCGTTGACTTCACCGCCCGGCGCGGGCGACACCATGATGATCTGCGACACGCCGGCCACCCGGGCCGGCAGCGCGTTCATCAGCACGCTCGACGGATAGGCGGCCTTGCCGCCCGGCGCATACACACCGGCCCGCTCGATCGGGCGCACCAGCTGCCCCAGGCGGTTGCCGTATTCGTCTTCGTAGGACTGGGCTTCGATCTTCTGCGATTCGGCATAGCGTTGGATACGATCGGCCGCGGTTTCCAGCGCGGCACGCGGCTGCGCGGGCATTGCATCGAGCGCAGCACTCAGTCGCGCCGGGGCGATTTCCAGGGCGGCCATATCGGTCGCCGGATGCCGATCCAGCTCGCGCGTGTACGCCACCACCGCTTCGTCGCCGCGTTCGCGCACGTCGGCAATAATGGCCGCCACCCGGCTATCGATCTCGGCCTGGGCCGGCGTATCGTGATCGATGAGCGCTTCGAAGCGTGCCTCGAAGTCCTGGCTCGCACTGTCGAGACGCTGCATCACGCCGGGCCTCCGGCATTCGGGTCGAACAGATCGATCAACTCACCGATTTCGGCATGCTTCATCTTCTGTGCGGCCTTGTTGACGACCAGACGCGCGCTGATGTCCTCGATCACCTCGAACGGCTCCAGGCCGTTGGCACGCAGCGTGTTGCCGGTATCGACCAGATCCACGATCACGTCCGCCAGGCCGACCAGCGGCGCCAGCTCCATCGAGCCGTAGAGCTTGATGATCTCGACCTGCCGGCCGAGCCGCGAAAAATAGGCACGGGTGGTTTCGACATACTTGGTCGCCACCCGCAGCGGGCGATGCCCGGCTGCCTCCATCGCCCCGGGCAGCCCGGCGGTCATGAGCTTGCAGCGGGCGATGCCCAGATCCAGCGGTTCGTACAGATCCGCGCCGCCGTGTTCAATCAGCACGTCCTTGCCGGAAATGCCGATATCGGCCGCGCCATACGCCACGAACGTCGGCACATCCGACGCCCGTATAACGAGCAGACGCAGTCCGGGCCGGTTGGTTTCGAACACCAGCTTGCGCGACTTGTCGGGGTCGACCTCCGGCTCGATGCCGGCCGCAGCCAGCAGGGGCAGCGTGGCTTCCAGAATGCGCCCTTTCGACAGGGCAAGCGTAACCTGACGGCTCATGCCCCCACCTCGCGCGCGGTGACCGGCGCCCGGTCGGGCAGGCGCTGGATATGACCGCCGAGCTGCGCCATCTTCTCCTCGATGCATTCATATCCGCGATCGATATGATAAATCCGGCGTACGTCGGTCGAGCCGTCGGCCACCAGCCCGGCGATAACCAGCGAGGCCGAGGCACGCAGATCGGTGGCCATGACCGGCGCGCCAGTCAGGCGCTCGATACCGGTCACGATGACGGTATTGCCTTCCTGACGAATCTTCGCGCCCATGCGCTGCAGTTCGGAGACGTGCATGAAGCGGTTTTCGAACACGGTTTCGGTCACCGTACCCACACCACTGGACAGCGCATTGAGCACACAGAACTGGGCCTGCATATCGGTAGGAAAGCCCGGATACGGGGCGGTGCGCAGATTCACGGCCTTGGCCTGCTTGCCGCGCATATCGACCTCGATCCAGTCGTTGCCGGTCGCGACATGCGCGCCGGCTTCGGCCAGCTTGTCGGTGATTGCATCGACCAGGCTTGGATCGGTATGGGTCACCTTCACGCGACCGCGGCTGGCCGCGCCGGCCACAAGAAAGGTGCCGGTTTCGATACGATCGGGCAGCACGCGATGACGGGCGCCGTGCAGCTTGTCCTTGCCGCGAATGGTAATCGTGGACGTGCCCGCGCCTTCGATTTCCGCACCCATGGCGATCAGACACTTGGCCAGGTCCACGACTTCCGGCTCGCGGGCCGCGTTTTCGAGGATGGTGACGCCGTCGGCCAGCGTGGCTGCCATCATCAGATTCTCGGTGCCGGTGACGGTGACCGTATCCATGGCGATACGTGCGCCCTTGAGTCGCGATGCCTTGGCTTTCACGTAGCCGGCTTCGACCCGAATCTCAGCGCCCATGGCTTCCAGACCGCGTAGATGGATATCCACCGGGCGTGCCCCGATCGCGCAACCGCCGGGCAGCGACACCTCGGCCTCGCCGTGGCGGGCCAGCAGCGGGCCGAGCACGAGAATCGAGGCGCGCATGGTCTTGACCAGATCGTAGGGCGCAACACAGCGGGTGATCGTCGACGCATCAGCCTCGACCACCATGTAGTCGCCGATGGTGACCGACACGCCCATATGCGCCAGCAGCACATTGGTGGTGGTCACATCTTCCAGATGCGGCACGTTCTCCACCAGCAGCGGCTCGTCGATAAGCAGCGCCGCGGTCATGATCGGCAAGGTGGCATTCTTCGCCCCGGACGCACGCACGCTGCCGTTCAACGGCGGCCCACCCTCGATACGCAGTAGATCCATCGCGCGAAATCCTAAAAGGTACTTAAGTGATCAGGATACGGACGCGAACTCGTCAGGCGTCCAGGTTTTCATCGTCAGCGCATGAATTTCGTTACCCATGAGCTCACCCAGCGCGGCATAGACCATCATCTGGCGCTTGACCGGCGGCTTGCCCTCGAAATCCTCGCTGATGATACGACCGGCGAAATGCACGCCGTCGTCGCTCACGATCTTCACGTCGGCGTCCGGCAGGGCGGCAAGAATGAGTTCGCGTACGGCTTCCGGGCTATACATGATTCGGCGTCTTTGGAAATCGGGCGCGAAATGCTAGCACGAGCGAAGTCGTCACGGCCCGGTTCGCGGCTCAGCCTCGAATCTTGTAACCCTTGGCCAGCATGACCACACAAATCGTCGACACAAAGGCAAAGAAGGCCGCCGCGACCGCCACACTGCGCAACGGGTCGCTGTCGCCAACGCCGAAAAAGCCCTGGCGAAAACCGTCGATCATGTAGAAGAACGGATTGAAGTGCGACGCCTTCTGCCAGAACTCGGGCAGCGAATGAATCGAGTAGAACACGCCGGACAGAAACGACAGCGGCATGATGAAGAAATTCTGAAACGCGGCCAGATGATCGAACTTGTTCGCCAGAATGCCCGCGATCAGCCCCATCACCGCCAGCGTGCCGCCGCCGAAGACCAGCATCGTGACCACCAGCAGCGGGTTGGCGATTGGCACCGTCACGAACAGCTGTGTGACCAGATACAACACGCAGGCCACCAGCGTCGCGCGCACCAGCGATGCGCCGATATAGGCCAGGTAGATCTCGAACGCCGACAACGGCGTCATCAGCAAGAACACCAGATTGCCGTTGATCTTGGACTGGGTCAGGCTCGAGGACGTATTGGCGAACGAATTCTGAATGATGCTCATCATCATCAGTCCCGGCACCAGAAACGCCGAGGCTGGTACGCCCTGGATTTCCTGGCCCTGGAGCACCTGGCCGAACACCACCATGTAGAGCAGCGCGGTGACCACCGGCGCGCCGACCGTCTGCAGGATAACGCTGTAGAAGCGCCGGACTTCCTTGGAAAAAAGCGTGAAGCAGCCCTGCCAGTTCATGCGGCGCCCTCGTCACGGTCGTTGGAGTGGTCGGTGAGCTCGACGAAGATATTCTCCAGCGATGGCTCACGCGTGCGTACATCCTGAATGCGATAGCCCGCGTCCCGGATCTGCTCCATCACATCGGCAATGAAATCCTTGCCCTGCTCGAGCTTGAGATCGAGGGTGTCGTCGTGGCGATCCTCGATGAGCCGCTCGACGCTGGCCGGCAATGCGCCGCCGTTACCCGACAGCTGCAGGGACAGAAAGCGATAAGGATGGCGATCGAGCAGCGCGCGCTTGTCTTCGAGTACCGACAGCCGCCCGCGGTCGAGGATCGCGATACGATCGCACAGCTCTTCGGCCTCTTCCAGATAATGCGTGGTCAGCACGATGGTATGGCCGGCCTCGTTGAGTTCGCGGGTGAAATGCCAGAGCGTGCGCCGCAGCTCCACGTCCACGCCGGCCGTCGGCTCATCGAGAATGACCACCTGCGGCTTGTGTACCAGCGCCTGGGCGATGAGCACGCGCCGCTTCATGCCACCGGAGAGCGCGCGCATCGAAACCTCTGCCTTGTCGGTCAGGTCGAGGCGTTCGAGCAGCTCGTCGATCCACGGCCAGTAGTCCTTGCCGCAGCCGAAATAGCCGGCCTGGATACGCAGCATTTCGCGCACCGGAAAGAACGGGTCGTAAACCAGCTCCTGGGGCACCACGCCGAGCGCACGGCGAGAGCGGCGAAAATCGCGGCGCACGTCGTGGCCGAGCACGGACACGCTGCCGGCCGTGGCATGGGCGAGACCGGCAATGATGCTGATCAGGGTGGATTTTCCGGCCCCGTTGGGCCCGAGCAGGCCGAAATACTCACCCGGACGAATATCGAAGGACACCCCCTTGAGCGCATGGGTGCTGGGGTAGCGTTTTTCGACGTTCTGTATGGAGATAGCGGGTTCGGTCATCGCAGCCGCACGGGTCGAACAAAAGGGCGCGCATTATACGGGGCGCATGCAAACCTGCATACGACAACGACCGGCGATCATCGAACGATTGACCGAAAGCCTGAACGAACAACATGTTGGCGTGTCGCAGCTACGCTAGAATGAGGGTATGAACGCACAGGACATCATGAATTCGGCTCGACGCGTCATCGATATCGAAGCCGTGGCCGTGGCAGCGCTGGCAGCACGCATCGATACCCAGTTCGCAGCCGCGGCCGAAACGCTGATCGCCTGCCCGGGGCGCGTGGTGGTGACCGGCATGGGCAAATCCGGTCATATCGCGGGCAAGATCGCGGCCACGCTGGCCTCTACCGGCACGCCCGCTTTCTTCGTGCATCCGGGCGAGGCAAGCCACGGCGATCTGGGCATGATCACCGCACAGGACGTGGTCATCGCCCTGTCCTATTCCGGCGAAACCGGCGAGATCCTCACGATTCTGCCGCTGATCAAGCGCCTGGACGTGCCGCTGATCGCGATGACCGGCAATGCCGAGTCGACCCTGGCCCAGCGAGCCGACGTGCATCTGGATGTCGCCGTGGAACTCGAGGCCTGCCCGCTGGAGCTGGCGCCTACCTCCTCTACGACCGCCGCCTTGGTGATGGGCGATGCGCTGGCCATCGCGCTGCTCGAAGCGCGCCATTTCACCGCCGAGGACTTCGCCCGCTCCCATCCCGGTGGCGCGCTCGGTCGGCGACTGCTGCTGACCGTGGGCGATATCATGCACACCGGCGACGAGCTGCCGCGGGTATCGACGGACGCGCCGCTGCGCGAGGCACTGCTGGAAATGAGCGCGAAGGGGCTGGGCATGACCGGCGTCGTCGATGCCGATGGCCGCCTGGCGGGCGTATTTACCGATGGCGATCTGCGTCGCACACTGGATCAGGACATCGATATCAAACACGCCGGCATTGCCGATCACATGACCCGTTCCCCGAAAACCGTGACCGCCGACATGCTTGCTGCCGAAGCCGTGCGCCTGCTGCAGGCGCATCGTATCGGCGGCGGCGCGCTGCTGGTGGTGGATGCCGACAATCGCCCTGAAGGGGCGCTCAACATGCAGGATCTCCTGCGAGCCGGAGTGATATGAAACCCGAGTTCAGCGAAATCCAGAAGCGCGCTGCCGACATTCGTGTGGCCGTGTTCGACGTCGACGGCGTGATGACCGACGGCAAGCTTTATCTCTACGACCACGGCGAAGAGATAAAGAGCATGAGCGTACGCGACGGGCTGGGCATTCAACGCCTTCAGGCAGCCGGCGTGGCCGTGGCCGCAATCAGCGGCCGTCCCTCGCCGGCGGTGGCTGCACGCCTGCATTCCCTGGGCGTCGAGTACATCTATCTCGACAGCCACGACAAGCAGCTGGACTTCGAAGCCCTGCTGGCCGAACTCGAACTCACCCCCGATCAGGCCGCGGTCATGGGCGATGATCTGCCCGACCTGGGCCTGATGCGCCAGGCTCGCCTGGCCATGGCCGTGGCCGACGCGGTCGACGACGTCATCGAGAGCGCCCACTGGGTGAGTCGCTTCGACGGCGGTCAGGGTGCGGTTCGCGAAGCCTGCGAACTGATCATCGCCGCCCACGACGCGCGCTAGCGCCTGCCGACATGCTACGCATCGTCGCCATTCTGCTCGTGGCATCGGCCGTGCTTCTAGGTCTGCGCGTGATCAACAACGAGCGCACGTCAGGCGCCGATGATGCGCCGCGTCTGTCCACCCCGGACAACAGCGACTACTACATGAGCGATGCCGTCGTGCGCCAGATGGACGACAACGGCAGACTCGCCTATCGCATGACCGTCGGCGAAAGTCTGCACTTCGCGGACGACTCGGCTCGGCTCACGGATATTGACGTACACTACCTTGCAGGCACCAAAACCTACTGGGACGTAAGCGCCGAGCGCGGCCGCATACCCGCCGGCGAACGCGATATCTATCTCTACGACGGGGTCACGGGGCGGCATCCGCGGGTCAACGGCAACGTCGTCGAGATCGTCACCGACAACGCCTGGGTGCGCCCCGATACCGACCGTATCGACACGCAGGCCCATGTGACCGCCACCGAGCCCGGCCAACGCGTCGAAGGCGACGGCATGGAGGTCAACCTGAAAACCGACAAGCTGAGACTGCTCGAAAATGTACAAGTCACTTACACGCCGTAGGGGTCTGTCGGTCGCGCTGGTCGCGCTCGGGCTTGTGCTGGCAACCGGCGCAGCGCCTGCACAGCAACAGCCACTACCGATTCGTATCGAATCCAACAGCGCCGATCTGTCCCAGCAGCAAGGCACCAGCACCTATACGGGCAACGTGGTGCTCACCCGCGGCGGGCTCACCCTGACCGGCCACCGGCTGGTGGTGACGCGCATCAACGACCGCGGCAACATCAAGGCCGTGCTCGACGGCAGCCCGGCCAAGTTCGACAAGCAGCCCGATCGCGAGGGCAACGACGTGGTTACCGGCAACGCCGGCCAGATCGAATACACCAACAACGATTCCACCATCGTGCTGCGCGGCGATGCGGTGGTACGTCGCGGCGGTGACGAAATCAACGGTCAGGTCATCCGCCACAACCTGGACACCGAACGCACCCAGGCCGAACGGGGCGGATCGGACAGCAAGCGCGTGCGTATCACCATTCAGCCGCAAGAGGAAACGCAACCGTGAGTTCGACCGCCGGGACGGCGAACGGCCAGCGGCTGGTCGCCGAAAACCTGAGCAAGCGCTACAAGGGACGCGCGGTGGTTCAGGACGTCAGCCTGTCGCTGGCGCCGGGCGAAGTGGTGGGCCTGCTCGGGCCCAACGGCGCGGGCAAGACCACCTCTTTCTACATGATCGTGGGACTGGTCACGCCCGATACCGGGCAGATCATGCTCGGCGAACGCAGCCTGATCGGCCTGCCCATGCATGCCCGTGCGAAGCTGGGCATCGGCTATCTCCCACAGGAAGCCTCGGTCTTTCGCAAGCTGTCGGTGGCCGACAATATCCGCGCCATCCTGCAAATACGCCCCGGCCTGAACAAAGCCGATATCGACCGCGAACTCGCCTCGCTGCTCGACGAGCTGTCGATTGGCCATATCGCCGATTCCAAGGGCGTGAATCTGTCCGGCGGCGAACGCCGGCGGGTGGAAATCGCGCGCGCGCTCGCCGCCCAGCCGCAGTACATGCTGCTCGACGAACCGTTTGCCGGCATCGACCCCATTTCCATCGGCGATATCCGCAGCATCATCACGCATCTTAAAAACCGCGGCATCGGCGTGCTGATCACCGACCACAACGTGCGCGAGACGCTGTCGATCTGCGAGCGCGCCTATATCCTCAGCGACGGGGCCGTTATCGCAGACGGCCCGGGCGAAGCGATCCTGGCCGATCGCAAGGTACGGGAGGTCTACCTCGGCGAGGATTTCCGACTATGAAACAGTCGCTGAACCTCAATCTGTCGCAAAGCCTGACGATGACGCCTGCGTTGCAGCAGGCGATTCGCATGCTCCAGCTGTCCACCCTGGATCTCAAGACCGAGATCCAGGAAGCGCTGGAGTCCAACGTCATGCTCGAGGCGGATGATGGTCACGACGAAATCGACACCCGCGAAGCCAGCCGCGCGGAAAGCGCCGAAAGCCAGCGCAGCGCGAGCGAGGCCGGCGCCGAGATTCCCGAGAACCTGCCCGTCGACGCCGACTGGAACGACATCTACGCGGGCAGTGCCACGCCGGCACCGGCGCCGACCAGCGATGACGAAGACTACTGGGACTATCGCCAGGCCAACCTCACCAGCACGCCCGATCTGCACGCGCATCTGAGCTGGCAGGCGGACATGCACCGCTTTACCGAAACCCAGCGCGCCATTGCCGACCACGTCATCGATGCCATTAACGAACGCGGCCTGCTCGACGACTGGCCGGAGCTAGCACCGCGCCTTGCCCGGGATTTCGATACCGATGAGGCCGCGATTGAAACCGTACTCGGCGAAATTCACCGTTTCGACCCGCCGGGCGTTGCCGCGCGCTGTCTTGCCGAATGCCTGAGCATTCAGCTCCACCAGATGCCTGCAGCAACGCCGGGCCGTCATACCGCCCTGCGCATCATCGACGAGGAACCGCTGGAATGCCTCGCCTCGCGCGATCGCGCCGCGCTGGCGAGCCGGCTGGAAATCGAAACGCAGGCGCTGGAACGGGCGATCGCGCTTATCCAGACCCTGCAGCCCCACCCGGGCGAGGCGTTTTCCGACCACGAATCGAATTACGTGGTGCCCGAAGTCTTCGTCACCCGGCAGTCCTCGCGCTGGCAGGTGTCGCTGAACGCAGAGATCGCACCGCGTCTGCGCATCAACAGCCAGTATCTGGCGCTGATCAAGCGAGCCGACAAGAGCGCCGATCAGACCACGCTCAAGTCGCATCTGCAGGAGGCACGCTTCTTTCTCAACAGCCTCAAAAGCCGCAACGACACGCTGCTGCAGGTCGCACAAACGATTGTTGAAGCACAGCGCGCTTTTCTGGAATATGGTGAAGAAGCCATGAAGCCGCTGGTGTTGCGGGATGTGGCAGAACAGCTCGATATCCACGAATCCACCGTGTCGCGCGCCACGGCCAACAAATACATGCAGACCCCGCGCGGTATTTTCGAACTCAAGTATTTCTTTTCCAGCCACGTCTCGACGACGGATGGCGGCAGCGCCTCGGCAACGGCGATCCAGGCCATGATCAAGCGCATGGTCGCGGACGAGCGCCCCGGCAAGCCGCTTTCCGACAGCAAGCTCGCCGAGCTGTTGCTGGGAAACGGTATCAAGGTCGCCCGTCGCACGGTGGCCAAGTATCGCGAAGCCCTGTCGATCGCGCCCTCGCATGAGCGCCGGCGACAGGCCAGCTGAACCGCTTCACACGCGCTTTTCCACAAGCCGACAAGGAGTACCTGATGAACCTGAACATCTCCGGGCATCACATCGACATGACCGAAGCGCTGCATAACTACGTGGCGTCCAAGATGGATCGTATAGAGCGCCATTTCGATGACGTCATCGATGCGGAAGTCGTACTCGAAGTCGAAAAGGTTCGACACAAGGCCGAAGTCACCATGCAGGTCCGCGGTGCCACCCTGCATGCCGAATGCACCCAGGACGACATGTATGCCGCCATCGACGGCATGGTCGACAAGCTTGACCGGCAGACGCTCAAGCACAAGGAAAAGGAAAAGGATCACCACAACCGGCAGGCCCGGCACGCCAATCTGAACATGGACGCCGGGTGAGCCGGGTCCGGCCACTGGCCGCCTGCCAGTGGCCGGACGACCGCACGCATTTTGTATTGCCTAAAGGAAGTTTATGAACATCGCCGATATCGTCGCTCCCGAGCGCGTACGTCTTGCCGACGACGTGCAGAGTAAAAAGCGCGCGCTCGAGCAACTGGCCGAATTCCTGACCCAGGGAACGCCCTATCTCACCGCCAGCGAAATCTTCAACGGTCTGGTGTCCCGTGAAAAGCTCGGCAGCACCGGTATCGGTGACGGCGTCGCGATTCCGCATGCGCGCCTGAAGGGCATCGATGACTGCATTGGCGCCTTCATGCGTCTGCCCCAGCCGGTGAATTTCGAATCCAACGACGAACAGCCGGTGGATCTGGTGTTCGGTCTGCTGGTGCCGGAGAAATCCACCGAAGAACATCTCATGCTGCTGCGCCGCCTGGCGGAGCTGTTCTCCGAAAACCAGACGCTGGCCGAACTACGCGATGCCAGCGATGACGAAAAGCTCTACAAGACGCTCATCGCTCGCGATACCAGCGAAGCATAAGCCGGCCTCTGCGGTGGCACGCCCCGGCGACGACCTGTTCGACGACGAATCGCTCGCAGCCCGACGGGTCGCGGTGGAAACCGTGTACGCACGCCTGAAATCCTCGCTCGGCCTGCACTGGCCGGACGAGGTCGGCGGCCAGCAAACGCTGGGGGCGACCCGCATCAACGGCCGTCGTGTACCGATGGTCGGCTATCTCAACTTCATCCATCCGCCGCAGGTTCAGGTCATCGGCGAGCCCGAGACCGCCTACCTGGACACCATCGAACAAGCCCAGCTCGACCACGTGCTCGAGCGGGTGACCTCGGGGGCCACGAAACTGGTCGTGGTCGCCGACGGCTGCACGCTCATCAAAGCACTTCGCGAAGCCTTCCGCGAGGCCGGCGTCGCCGTATTCGAAACCGCGGCCAGTGGCCATCGTGCCGCCTATCGGCTGCGTCATTTTCTGGGCGAGGCCCTGGCCCGCCAGATCACCGTACACGGCGTATTTCTCGAAGTGCTGTCGATCGGCCTGCTGCTCACCGGTGACCCCGGCGTGGGCAAAAGCGAACTGGCCCTCGAGCTGATCAACCGCGGCCATCGCCTGGTGGCCGACGATGCCCCGGAATTCGCTCTACTCGGCCCGGATGATCTCAACGGCGGCTGCCCGCCCGTCCTGCAGGATTTTCTGGAAGTGCGCGGCCTGGGCATTCTCAATATCCGCGCCATGTTCGGCGAGGCCGCGATCAAGCGACGCAAGCAGCTGGGGCTGATCATCCGTCTCGTGCGACCGGCGTCCGGCACGCTGGACGCGCCCGACCGGCTGACCGGAACGCGTACCCAACGCCGGATACTGGATGTCGACATCCCCGAAATCACCCTGCCCGTGGCCGTGGGGCACAATCTCTCGGTACTGGTCGAGGCCGCCTGTCGCGACCACCTGCTGCGCATGCAGGGCCACTACAGCGACGAACAGTTCGCCACGCGCCAGAGCCTGGCGATGGCCGCGAGTGCGGCCTCATACGAGCCGTGAGCGACGCGCCGGGGTCATCCGGGGGGCGCAAACCCACTCTACCCTCGCAGCCGGACACGATGTTGGCCACAATACGGCACAACGGCGTAGCAAGCGTATTCAAACCTGAAGGTGAGTCATGCGACTGATCGTGGTGAGCGGTCTGGCGGGGTCGGGTAAGTCGGTCGCGCTGCACATGCTCGAAGACCTGGGCTATTACTGTATCGACAACCTGCCGCTGGGACTGCTCAGCGGGGTGTCGGCGGATACGCTCAACAGCGAGGGGCTGGATTTCGACCGCCTCGCCGTGGGCATCGACTCGCGTTCGCGGCGCGGCGAAATCGCCGGCTTTCGCGACCGTATCCAGTCGTTGCGCGAGGGCGGCATCGAGATCGAGGTCATCTATCTGCATGCGGATACGGATACGATCCTGCGCCGCTATTCGGAAACGCGGCGCAAGCATCCGCTCACCGACGAGCAGACCTCGCTGATCGACGCGGTGCATACCGATCGCAAGCTGCTGGCCCCCATCGCCGACAGCGCCGATGTCTCGATCGATACCAGCCATACCAATATTCACCAGCTGCGCGATATCATCCGCAACCGGGTCGAAGGCGGTGCGAGCGGCGAGATGTCGATTCTGCTGCAGTCGTTCGGCTTCAAGTACGGGCTGCCCCAGGCCGTGGACTTCGTCTTCGACGTGCGCTGCCTGCCCAACCCGCACTGGGTACCCGAACTGCGCGCGCTTACCGGGCAGGACGCACCGGTGGCCGAGCACCTCGAAGCACAGCCGCAGACCCGCGCCATGCTCGACGATATCCACGGCTTCGTGAGCCGCTGGCTACCCGATTTCGCGCGCGAAAACCGAGCCTATGTCACGATTGCGGTCGGCTGCACGGGCGGCAAGCATCGCTCGGTCTATATCGTCGAACAGCTGGCTCGCCGCCTGCGTGAAACCTATGCCCAGACGCTGGTAAGACACAATGAACTGCACTAGCTTTTTCGTAACCGAGACGCGCCCGTGATCGGGGTATTGCTGATCACCCACGGCCGGCTCGGCGCGCATTTCGTGGATACGGTCACCGGCATGATCGGTGAACTGTCGCGGCCGACCGAAGTCCTCGAGGTTCATCGCCACGACGACCCGGACGAACGCAGCGACGCCGCGCATGCCGCGCTCGAGCGCCTGGACGAAGGTGACGGCGTGCTGATCATCACCGACGCCTTCGGCTCCACCCCCAGCAATATCGCCACTCGCGCGGCGGGCCAGTACGGCGCGCGCGTGGTCGCCGGCATCAACCTGTCGATGCTGGTGCGCGTTTACAATTACCCGCAGCTCGCGCTCGACGACCTGGCCGCTTCGGCCATCGAGGCCGGGCGAGCCGGCGTCATGGCCTGCCCGTCTCAATCCGAGCGCTGATCCTTCACCCATTCGTTTTCAATCGACACGACAACCCTCGTTATGCCCACCCGTGAACTCGCCATCGTCAACAAGCTCGGTCTGCATGCGCGCGCGGCCAGCAAGTTCGTTACCGTCGCCTCTCAGTATGACGCCGACATCCGGGTCTCCAAGGACGGCCGCGAGGTATCGGGCAAGTCGATCATGGGCGTGATGATGCTGGCGGCCGCCCGCGGCTCGCGTATCGAAGTCACCGCCGAGGGCGACGACGCCGAAGCCGCGCTCGACGCGCTCGACGAACTGGTGCGCGATCGCTTCGGCGAAGGCCAGTAGCCGTGATCGAACCACGCCCACACAACCGGGCCAACACATGAGCCTATGGCTGGCGGCCATCGGGGTATCGCGGGGCGTGGCCATCGGCGCAGTGCATCGCGTGCACGGTACCGATCTGGATATCCCCGAATATTCGATCTCGCCGGACCACGTCGAAGCCGAGATCGCGCGTTTTCAAAGCGCGCTCGAAGATGCACGCGACCAGCTCGCCGACATTCGTGAACAGATTCCGGCCAACGCGCCTTCGGAAATCGGCGCGTTTATCGAAACGCATCTGCTGATGATGCAGGACAGCGCCCTCACCGATACGGTCTGTGCGTTGATTGGCGAGCACCACTGCAACGCCGAAGCCGCGCTCAAGATGCAGGCCGAACACCTCACCGCGGTGTTCGACCAGATGGACGACAGCTATCTGCGCACCCGGCGCGACGACGTCGCCCATGTGACCGCCCGTATCCAGCGGATTCTGCTCAAGCAGGAACGCACCATCGAAACGCGGGAAGCCCCGGATGCACCGCCGCCGGTGATCGTGGCCGACGAGCTCACCCCGGCCGATATCATCCTGTTGCACCAGCAAGGCGTGGCCGCCTTTGTCACCGAACACGGCGGGCCGCTGTCGCACTCGGCCATTCTGGCGCGCAGTCTGCGCATTCCCGCGATCGTGGGCATGCACAACGCCCGGCGCCTGCTGCTCGACGACGAGACCGTCGTGGTCGATGGCGAAGCGGGGCACGTGCTCGCCGGCCCGGACGAGGCCGCGCTCGAGTTCTATCGCCATCGCCAGAAACGCGACGCACGCTACCGGCGCATGCTCGGCATGCTGCGCGACGAGCCGGCGGTCTCCACCGACGGCGTGCGCGTACGCATGCTGGCCAACGTCGAACTGCCCGACGACAGCGCCGACGCCGCCGAAGTGGGTGCCGAAGGCGTGGGCCTGTATCGCACCGAATTCCTCTACATGAACCGCGACGAAACGCCCGGCGAAGAGGAACAGCTGGCCGCCTACCGGCGCGTGCTGCGCTCGGTGGACGGCCCGGTCACCATTCGAACCCTCGATCTGGGCGCCGACAAGACGGTGGGTCGCAACGCCGGCAAGACCTCGAGCAATCCGGCGCTGGGCCTGCGCGCCATTCGTCTGTGCCTGAAGGAAACCGACCTGTTTCGCACCCAGCTGCGGGCGCTGCTGCGCGCCTCGGCGGAAGGCGATCTACGCATCATGCTGCCCATGGTCTCGAACATTCAGGAAATGCGTCAGACCCACCACCTCATCGACGAGCTCAAAAGCGAGCTCCGGCGCGACGGCCTGGACTTCGATGCCCAGCTGCAGGTTGGTGCGATGATCGAGGTGCCGGCCGCGGCCCTGGCCGCGCCGCTGCTGGCCCAGTACTGCGATTTCTTCTCGCTGGGTACCAACGATCTCATCCAGTACACGCTGGCCATGGATCGTATCGACGACGAGATCAACTACCTCTACGACCCGCTGCACCCGGCCGTGCTCCAGCTCATCCGCATGACCATCGAAGCCGGGGACGCGGCGGGCATCAGCGTCTCGATGTGCGGCGAAATGGCCTCGGACAAGCGCTACACCGCCCTGCTGCTTGGACTCGGGCTCACCGAATTCTCCATGCATCCGGCCAGCGTGCTTGAGGTCAAGCGCGCGATCATGAATGCCGACGTCGACGCGCTGAAAACGCGTACCCGTGAAATCCTGGCGCTGACCGATTCCCAGGCCTATCGGGAAGCCCTGGAGACGCTCAGCCGCCAGCTCGTGGGGTAAACCAGACGCTGACACGCCGTGCCACGGCCGCACAGGCGTCGTCGCCTTTAAACAGAGCCCGGTTAAGCTGAACCGGGTCAGCCACGCTGGCAACCCCGAGGCCCCAGGGGCGTCGCTCACAGACTAGCATCAAAAAAAGCGCAGGAAAATCCGTATTTTTCTGGTATTTTGAAATACCACCCAACGATTCGAGCATGCGCTGCGATGAGCGACGCCAAGACCACTGAAAATCAGATGGAATCGCGGCTCGCGCATCTAAACGAGGCGCTGGAATCCGGGCGCATGCGTCGGCTCAAGCCGATGCTGCATTCGCTCTCCCCGGCGGAAATCGGGCTGCTGCTGGAATCGATCCCGCGCACCAAGCGCGAGCTGGTCTGGCGACTCGTTCCCGAAGACGATCACGGCGAAACGCTGCTGCACGTCAACGACGAGGTGCGCGCCGAACTCATCGACGCCCTCGACGACGATGTGCTGCTGGCGGCCACCGAAGGCATGCCGATCGACGACCTCGCGGATCTCATTGAGGACCTGCCCGAGCAGGTCACCCGCGAAGTCCTGCATACGATGGACCTGGACAATCGCGAACGCCTGGAAGCGGTGCTGTCCTATCCTTCGGATTCGGCCGGCGGCCTGATGAACAACGACACCATCACCGTCCGCCCGGACGTGTCGCTGGATGTCGTACGCCGCTATCTGCAGCAGCGCGGCACCCTGCCCGACGATACCGAATCGCTGTTCGTGATTTCGCGCTACGGCCGCTATCTGGGCATGCTCACACTGGCCAAGCTGCTCACGCTCGACCCCGAGCGTGACGTCTCCGAGGTGATGAACACCGATATCGAAGCCCTGCCGGTCGATATGTCCGCCGCCCAGGTCGCCAAGCGCTTTCAGGACCTCGACCTGATCTCGGCGCCGGTGGTCGACGAAAACGAAAAGCTGGTCGGCCGGATCACCATCGACGACGTGGTGGACGTGATCCGCGACGAGGCCGAGCATTCGATCATGAGCATGGCCGGCCTCGACGAGGAAGAAGACGTCTTCGCACCGATCGCGCGTAGCGCGCGCCGACGCGCCACCTGGCTGGGCGCGAACCTGCTCACCGCGTTTCTGGCGGCCCAGGTGGTCGGCCTGTTCGAAGCCACCCTGTCGCAGGTGGTGGCATTGGCCGTACTCATGCCGATCGTAGCCAGCATGGGCGGTATCGGCGGCTCGCAGACGCTCACGCTCATGATTCGCGGCCTGTCACTCGGCCAGATCGGCTTCGGCAACGCCAAGACGCTGTTAATCAAGGAACTGGCGGTGGCCGTGATCAACGGCATCCTCTGGGGCGCGGTGGTCGGCGTGGTCGCACAGGTCTGGTTCGGCAACCCCACCCTGGGCGTGATCATCGCCGTGGCGCTGATCATCAATCAGATCGGCGCCGCCATCGCCGGCGTAGCCATTCCGCTGGCCATGAAGAAGATGGGCATCGACCCGGCGCTGGCGGGCTCGGTGGTGCTGACCACCATCACCGACGTCATCGGCTTCGGCGCCTTCCTCGGCCTGGGCACACTGTTTCTGCTGCGCTAACGGGCCGGCCTCGTCGCTCGAATGAGCGCCTCGTGAGTTGGATGAGCGCAGCGTAATCGCGTCATTACGGCAGCGCCTGTCGAAGATTCGACCTGAGTGCTTCAAGCCGCCCATCCGGCAATGGCGTATTGGCTTGCGGTCTTCGGCCAGAAGGAAAAGTCCGCAAATGAACGTGAAAAGCGCAAATGAGAAACACCTAGCAAACTCGCCTTGTACAACCCGTTCTTGGGTATGTATGATCGCGCGCGTACGTAGCAGGGGTCACTTGCCCCTGATCTATCTGCCTAGCCACATCGCGTTCATTTGCGGACAATTCGACCGCAATTGATCCAGTCGGCCAGTCGGCCGGCGTAGCGAAGCGTCATCCCGCAAAGAATGGCACCCCTGTACGCGATTCGACCCGGATGCTCGGCGGCGCTTGCCTGCCGGCTTACGATGCGAAGCCCGAACCAACCCTAGCGACCGCCTTATTTGCGTGTCTTCGCGTTCATTTGCGGACTGTCAGACGAACACGAGACAGAATCACTGCCCGGCGATCGTCATCGACCCGATCAGCACCGACGGCGTACGCAGGGCCGCGCCGAAATCCACATCGCTGCCCAGGGCATCGATGCCCTGGTACATCTCGGCCAGATTGCCGGCGATCGTGGCGTTCTCGACCGGATAGGCGATCTCGCCGTTCTCGACCCAGAAACCGGCCGCCCCGCGCGAATAATCGCCGTTGACGAGGTTGACGCCCTGGCCCATGAGTTCGGTCACCACCAGCCCGCGCCCCATGCCGGCGACGAGCGCGTCGAAATCATCGATACCCGGGGCCACGTCGAGGTTGAACACGCCGCCGGCGTTACCGGTCGAGGCCAGGCCCAGGCGGCGGGCGGTATAAGCCGAGAGCACATAGCCACGCAGCACGCCGGCCTCGACCAGCGTGCGCTCGGCGGTGGCCACGCCGTCGCCGTCAAAGGCCGCACTGGCCAGCCCACGCGGCCGGTGTGGATGCTGGTTCAGCGTCAGCGCATCGACCGCGATCGATTCATCGATCCGATCCTTGAGGAAACTGGCATTGCGATAGAGCGCGCCGCCGCTGATCGCGCTGATGAGATGTCCCCACAGCCCCCGTGCCACGCGCGGCGTGAACAGCACCGATGCCGTGGTGGTCGGCGGTGTGCGGGCGCCAAGCCGTGAAACCGCGCGCTCGGCGGCGAGGCGTCCGACGTCCGTGACAGCCTGCAGATCATCAACGTGGCGCGCCTGCGAGAAGGCGACCTCCCGCTGCATGCCGGCATCGCCGCGGGCCAGCGGCTGGCAACTGAGCGCATGGCGGCTGGCGCGCTCGCCGCCGACGAAGCCGTGGCTGTTACCGTAGACGCTTACACCGTCGCGACTGGCGACCGTGGCGCCCTCGGTCTGGGCGATACGTTCATCGTAATCGAGCGCGGCGGCCTCGAGTTCCAGCGCCATTTCCAGCGCCTGCTCGGCATCCAGCGACCAGGGATGATAAAGCGACAGATCGGGCTGTTCGCCGGCCATGAGCTCGGCATCGGCGAGTCCGGCAAACGTATCGGCTTCGGTAAAGCGGGCGATGGTCAGCGCCTGGTCGAGGGCGGCACGCAGCCCGTCGCCGGTCAGATCGGTCGTGGAAGCGCTGCCACTACGCTGGCCGCAGTAAACGGTCAGGCTCGCCGCGCGATCGCCTTCGTGCTCGACCGATTCACGCTGGCGCGCTCGGGCGGTCACCGAAAGCGCCCGCGAAGCCGACAGCGATACCTCGGCCTGATCGGCGCCGCGACGCTCTGCTTCGGCAAGCAACTCGCGCGTGCGTGCTTCCAGCCAGGCCAGTTGTGGCAGGCCGCTCTCGCTTTCAGCGGGTGACGTATCGACTGCAGAAAAGCCGGTCATGCAGGGGGTCTCTCGGGACGCAAAACAAGCGCCAGACGTTAGCCCCGCAGGGCCTGCCGACGCAACGTCGGCGTCGTTCACGCTATGCTGTACCCATGTCGCGTCCCGTTTCCGCCGTCGCCGAGCCGCCGCGCAAGCAGCACCGTCGGCGCCGCCTGATATTTCGCCCCCGTTCGATCACCGGGCTGCTGCTGAGCAGTTTCGGCCTGGTCGCCCTGCCGCTGATCGTGGCGGTGCTCTTCGGCGTGACCTATGTCGACCGGCTGACCGGTCAGAGCGAACGCCTGGTACTGCAAGGCGTGGAAGTGACCCGTTACAGCAAGCGCCTGGGCTCGCTGCTGGTAGGCATGGAACGCAGCGCGCGCCAGTACGGCGTACTGCAGAGCGACGAGCTGGTGGAGCGTTTCGAACGCCAGAGCCAGGAATTCGACGCCATGCTCGACGCGCTCGGCGCGCTCGAGCTCGACACCCTGCCGGGCTGGAACCTCGATACCCTGCGCCGCCAGGCGCGCGCGCTCGCCGAGCGGCTGCGCGCCCGCCCGGCCGACGTAGGCGGCGTGATCGAAGAACTGACCGACATGCAGCGCGAAACCGACCTCATAACCCAGCAGGGCAATGTGTTCATCGACCGCGAGCTGGCCCGTCTGCAGGCCACGGCCGCCGATGCCCGCTTTTTCCTGCTGCTGTGCGTGTTCGCGCTCATTCCGGGCACGCTGGCCCTCACCGCGCTCTTCGTGGTGGTGATCGCCCGCCCGCTGCGCCAGATTTCCGGGGCCGTCACCCGTCTTGGCGACGGCGATTTCTCACAGGAAATCAAGGTATTCGCGCCCACCGTCGAACTCGATGCGCTGGGCGCGCGGCTGGACTGGATGCGCCGCCGGCTGGCCACCTTGGAAAACGAAAAGCAGCAGTTCATCCGCCACATGTCGCACGAGCTCAAGACACCGCTGGCCAGCATCCGCGAAGGCGCCGATCTGCTGCGCGACGGCACCGTGGGCAAGCTCAACGCGTCCCAGGCCGACGTGGCCGAAATACTGCAGCAGAACAGCATCGAGTTGGCCAAACTCATCGACAATCTGTTGGACTTTGCAGCCTGGCAGCAGCAACACGCTAAACTTGAGTATGAGCGCTTCGACCTGAACGCGCTCTTCGAGGCAATCGTGGCCCGTCAGCGGCTTACGATCGAGGGCAAGACGCTCGAGGTGATCACGCCGGGCGCAACCATGGAAATCACGGCCGACCGGGACCGTATGCAGCTTATTGTCGACAATCTACTCGCCAACGCGGTGAAGTTCGCACCCACCGGATCCACCGTCACGCTCGCCGCCGACCGTCGGGTCGCGGCGACCACGATCGTGATCAGCGATCAGGGCCCGGGCGTGCCCGAGCAGGAACGCAGCGCGATCTTCGACGCCTTCTACCAGGGCACGAACAGCAAGACCCACGCCCGCGGCGCGCTGCGCGGCACCGGCATCGGTCTGTCCGTGGTGCGCGAATGCGTACAGGCCCACGGCGGGCGTATCGATGTCACCGATGCGCCCGGCGGCGGTGCCCAGTTCACAGTGGAGATCCCCGATCGCCATGCCGTTTGAAGTACGCAGCACCTGGATCGCGATTGCGCTATGCGCCACGGCTGCGACGATGGGCGGCTGCACGACCGATCAACCTGCCTCGGCGCTGGCCGATCGGGTCGAAACCTCGCCCGCCATGCCGCTGGCCAACGAGCGTGATCCGGTACTCGATCTGCTCGATTATGCGGCCCAACTGCGTCAGGCCACGCCCGAAGCACGCGCCCGTGCAGTCAGTCTGGCGCGCGAAGAGGTCGAGAACGACGCGGATGCGCATAGCTACGCGCATCTCGCCCTGGCCTTTGGGACCCCCGGCCAGCGCCGCTATACGCCCGACGAGGCAGCCCGCTATGCCCAGCGCGCGCTCAGCGCCGACGATGCCCACTGGAGCCCGGCGGCCGTTCAATACCTGAGCGACCTCGCGCGTCTCTATACCGAAAGTGCCAGCAACACGGCAGGCGGCGATCCGGCCACCGACATCGGGGCTGCGCCGGCGTCCGCCAACAAACCGCTTTCGCCCTCAGCGCAGGACCCCGGCTCCCAGCAACGCGCCCATATTCGCGAACTCGAGCGAGAACTCGATGATGCCCGCCGCAAATTGCGGGAACTGGCGGAAATCGAGACGCGTCTCGGCGAGTCCACACCTTAAATGGCGCGCGGCGGCAAGATCCTGCTGGTCGACGACGACCCCAGCCTGCGCCGGCTGCTCGCGCTGCGTCTGGAAGGCGCCGGACATCATGTCGAAACCGCGGAAAGCGGTTTGGCCGCACTGCGTGCACTGGATAATTACGGCGCGGATTGCGTAATCACCGATCTGCGCATGGACGAGATGGACGGCATGGCCCTGCTCGAACGCCTGAGCCATGCCCATCCCAACCTGCCGGTCATCCTGCTGACCGCCCACGGCACCATCCCCGAGGCCGTGGCGGCCACCCAGGGCGGCGCGCTGGATTTTCTGTCCAAGCCGGTGGACAAGGATGTGCTGCTGGCACGCGTCGACCAGGCGCTTGAACAGACCGGCGTCGGCAGTGAGGACTGGCAACAGATCTGGCGTTCGCGCATCGTCACCCGCTCGCCGTTGATGCACCGTCTGCTCGACGAAGCCAAGCTGGTCGCGGCGAGCGACACCAGCGTGCTGGTCACCGGCGAATCGGGCACCGGCAAGGAAGTGCTTGCCCGGGCACTCCACGATGCCAGCCCGCGTTCACGTGCCCCGTTCGTGGCGATCAACTGCGGCGCCATGCCCGAACAATTGCTCGAATCGGAGCTGTTCGGTCACGAAAAAGGCGCCTTCACCGACGCCAAGCAGGCACAGCAGGGCCTGTTCCGGAGTGCGGAAGGCGGCACCGTCTTCCTCGACGAAATCGGCGATATGCCGATGACGCTGCAGGTCAAGCTGCTGCGCGTACTCCAGGAACGCGAGGTGCGTCCGGTCGGCTCGGCACGATCACTGCCGGTCAACGTGCGCGTGATATCGGCCACCCACCGCGATCTGGGCCGTGCGATCGAGCAACAGAGCTTTCGCGAAGATCTGTACTACCGTCTGGCCGTGGTCACCCTCGCCTTGCCGGCCTTGCGCGAACGCCCGGAAGACGTGGCGCCACTGGCTCGCCATTTTCTGGAAACGATCGCCAACCGCTCGGGGCGACGCACCCGCGTTTATTCCCCGGACGCCATGGAAGCGCTGTGTCGCCACCACTGGCCCGGCAACATCCGACAGCTGTCCAACGTGGTCGAACAGAACGTGGCCCTGACCCGCGGCCACGTCATCTCCGCCCAGGCGGTGGACAAGGCGCTGGCCGGCCACAGCGGCCGCTCGGACGCCGCGGCCGCGCTGCAACCACTCGCCGAAGCCCGGGATGCCTTCGTACGGGACTATCTCGTACAGCTGCTGCGCATCACCGAGGGCAACGTCGCACGCAGCGCACGTCTGGCCAAGCGCAACCGCACCGAGTTCTACAAGCTCCTGGGCCGCCACGTCATCGACCCCAACGATTACAAGCGCCAGAACGAGCAATAGCGCAGCTTGGCTGCCGATGCGCCGCCTTATCCTGTGACGACACGCCTAGGCTCGGCGTTGCCCTGAGGCGACATTCCCTATCCGTTGAAGCCGCGCAAATGTCGCTTATTGGCGACAATAAAAACCCCTTATTTACAGTGGCTTATAATTCGATTCCGAATAGCGTCGCCGGTCGGCAACAGTCTTTGTCGTCCATGGCCTGCCGATGCCGACACAAGCGCAGGCGGCGCCACCAAAATCTTCTTAAACTATTGATAACTATTGCTTTTTAATAACTGGCACGACGGTTGCTCTAGGTGTACTCAGAAACGCATCGCAGTTGATCAGTCATGAAGAAGCGCTATGCAGTTATTGCCGGTATCGCGATCGCCATTCCCTTCGGAACGGCGCTGTCGATAAGCCAGGCGACGGCCGCTGAAACGGCTTCGGCCTCCTGGGCAACGATGGACGCGGACGCGGATGGTTCGCTCTCGCCCGAAGAAGTCGCGGGTACGCCCTGGGAAGCCAAGTTCGACGAAATGGACAAGAACGGCGACGGCAAGGTCGACAAGGACGAGTTCCAGCGCTACATGAAGGACATGCAGTCTTCGCAGGAAAGCGAAGAGCAGTAACAAGGAGTTTTCGGCAGCAGCGCTGCCAACAGTTTTCGCCTGGTCGGGCTGGCGTCTCCCCGGTCCCCCCCTCGTGCCTCGGCGTGGTTCGGCTCGGCACAGGCGAAATTAAATCGATACGCGTACGCAGATGGCGGCGTGTATGACAGTTTTCGCTTGGTCGGGTCGGCGTCTTCCCGGTCCCCCCTCGTGCCTCGACGTGGTACGGCCCGGCCAAAGCGAAATTTACAACGGCCATCGCCAGATTGATGGCCTACGCTTTCGCCAGGGTCGGGTCGGCGTCTCCCGGTCCCCCCTCGTGCCTCGACGTGGTACGGCCCGGCCTCGGCGAACTTTACAACGGCTCATCGCCAAGACGATGGCCTACGCTTTCGCCAGGGCCGGGTCGGCGTCTCCCGGTCCCCCCTCGTGCCTCGACGTGGTACGGCCCGGCCTCGGCGAACTTTCTCCTCGGAGATAAAAAAACCGCAGTCGATGCGGTTTTTTTATGGGCGCTTTCAGCGCGCCGATCGTCAGCCGGCCAACGCCTCCAGAAGGCGGGCGTGGATGCCGCCGAAACCGCCATTGCTCATCACGACCACGCTGTCGTCTGGCGCCGCCATGGCCGCGATGGCTGTAACCAGCGTGTCCAGATCGCTGCAGCGGGTAACGCCTTCGCCCAACCCGGCAAAGACCTCGGCCGCGTTCCAGTCCAGGTCTGCGTCATAGACGAATACGTGGTCGGCATCGGCAAAGCTGGCGGCCAGGGTCTCGGCGTGCACGCCGCGGCGCATGGTGTTGGAGCGCGGCTCGAACACCGCGAGTACCCGCCCCTTCTCGTGGCCTGCGCGCAGGCCGGCCAGGGTGGTCCGGATCGCGGTCGGGTGATGGGCGAAATCGTCGAACACACGAATGCCGCGAGGCTTACCACGCAGTTCCATACGGCGTTTCACGCCGGAAAAACAGGACAGCGCCTCGATGGCCTGACCTGGCACGACCCCCACATGCCGGGCCGCCGCGATGGCTGCAAGCGCGTTGGCTGCGTTATGCGCCCCCGTGAGCCGCCAATTCAGCTCACCGACATCGTGGCCTTCATGTCGAATGCGAAGACGGCTCGCATCCGCTGCCAGCGGCTCGTATTGCCAGTCGGCACCGGCATCGGCAAAGCCGGTCGTCGGCGTCCAGCAGCCGCGCGCAAGCACATCGTCGAGCGCGGAATCAGCGGCGTTGTGCACGATCTGGCCGCCCGCGGGCACCGTACGCACCAGATGATGGAACTGGCGCTTTATGGCTTCCAGATCATCGAATATGTCGGCGTGATCGAACTCGAGGTTGTTGAGCACCAGCGTACGCGGACGGTAGTGCACGAACTTCGAACGCTTGTCGAAAAAGGCCGTGTCGTACTCGTCGGCCTCGACCACGAAGAAGTCGCTTTCGCCCATTGCGGCCGACTGGCCGAGATCGGCCGCGATACCGCCGATCAGATACCCCGGCGCCATACCGGCATGTTCGAGGATATGCGCGAGCATGCTCGCCGTCGTGGTCTTGCCATGGGTGCCGGCCACGGCCAGCACCCAGCGCGATCGCAGGACGTTCTCGGCCAGCCATTGCGGCCCGGAGATATAGTCCAGACCGGCATCGAGGGTGTATTCCACCGCCGGGTTGCCGCGGCTCATCGCATTGCCGACGATCACCTGGTCGGGGGCAGGCTTGAGGTGATGCGCCGCATAGCCGTCCATCACATCGATACCGGCCTCGGCCAGCTGAGTGCTCATCGGCGGGTAGAGCCCGGCATCGGAGCCGGTCACGGTATGCCCGGCCGCCCGCGCCAGCAGCGCGACACCGGCCATGAAGGTGCCGCCGATGCCAAGAATATGGACATGCATTGAGAAAACCTCGGATCGAAAAACTAACCCAGCAACGAGAACACGAGCAGCAGCAGCACTTCGAAGGCGATGGTCGCGCCCACGCCCAGCCACAGACTGGCATCGAGGGCGTTGCGATAGACATGGCTATAGATCGCCAGCCCCCAGAAGCCCATGGCCACATATGACAGGGTGACGAAGGTGGGCGGCATGTCCACGGCCTGCGGATCGCTCGCCTGGCCCAGCGCCGTCAGATAAGGCGCCATCGCATGGGTGGGCGCGAGCATGATCAGGGTGAGCGTGGCCCCCGAGGCAAACAACGCGGTCGCGGTCTGATTGAAGCGGTTGGGCAGTTGACGGATACGCAGCACAGTGCGCACATACAGGGCCAGCAATGCGGTTGCCAGCAGCGCCTGCAGCGCGGCCGCGGGCGCCGGCATCAACAGGCCGACCTGCAGAAACAACAAGATACAATAGGCCGCAGCACAGCCGATGAGCGTCGTCGAGTCCCCGGGCATATCCTGGGGGCCACGCCGCAGCAGCATTAATTCGATCACCCGCCGCGCAAAAACCATGGATAAGACATCCTTATGAAGCTTGTCAGAGCACAGGGCATGATACCGAAGCCACCCGAGCACGTCGTCACGATCACCGATGGCGCGGCGCTCGCCGACTTCGCCGCGCGCATGCGAAAGCGCGACTGGATCGCCGTGGATACCGAATTCCTGCGCGAGAGCACGTACTACCCGAAGCTGTGTCTGGTGCAGATCGCCGACGCCGAGGAAGTCGGACTCATCGATGTAATCGCGCTCGACGATCTCGAACCGCTGGCCGCCCTGCTCGCCGATACCAACGTACTCAAGGTGTTTCATTCCGCCGAGCAGGATCTGGAAGTGCTCTACCAGCGCTTCGGCGCCCTGCCCGCACCGCTGTTCGATACCCAGGTTGCTGCGCCCCTGCTCGGCCTCGACGACCAGATGGGCTATGCCCGCCTGATCGATGCCCTGCTGAATATCGACCTGCCCAAGGCCCATACCCGCACCGACTGGAGCAAACGCCCGCTGCCCGACGGCGCGCTGGACTATGCGGCCGACGACGTACGGTATCTGGCGGTGGCCTATCACGTCATCGGCCAGAAACTGGTCGAACACGAGCGCGAAGCCTGGCTGGCCGAGGACTTCGAACGCATGATCGACACGCAACGCTTCGATGTGGACACCACGCAGGCCTGGCGGCGTATCAAGAGCTGGCATCGGCTCAAGCCCGCCCAGCAGCAGGCATTGGCCGTCATCGCCGACTGGCGCGAACGTGAAGCCATGGCCAGCGACCGCCCACGCCGCTGGATTCTTGCCGATGATGCGGTTGTCGAACTGGCCAAACGCGGGCCCCGGGATACCGAGGCCATGAGCGAGATCCGGGCGCTGCCGGCCAAGACCCGGGGCCGCCATGGCGAGGCCCTTCTCGCCTGCCTGCAGGAGGCCGCCGAACGCCCGGCCGAGCCGATCGCTCCGCTACCGACACCCCCGAGCGACGAAGAAAAACGCCTCATCAAGATCGGTATGGATACGCTGGCCGAGCGTGCCGAAAGCCATGATATCGCCGCCTCGGCATTGGCCAGCCGCAAGGAAATCGCCGCACTGGTTGCCGGCGAGCGCGAGCTGCGCCTGCTCGGCGGCTGGCGCGCGGGCGTTGCCGGCGAGGCCGTACTCGCGGCCATAAAAAACGCCGAAGCCGCATCCGGCTCCGGCGTATCGGGTTCCTAGAATGCCTTGCGGTCAGCCGGCCGGCAGGGCGGCCTTGATACGGGCATAGATCTCGTCGACTTCGCCCACACCGGCCACCGCCGTAAGCAGACCCTTGTCTTCGTAGAACTTGACCAGCGGCTGGGTCTGTTCCTGATAGACCTTGAGCCGATTGCGAATGGTTTCTTCGTTGTCGTCGGCCCGGCCGCGCGCCATGAGCCGCTGCACGATCTCTTCGTTGTCGACCTTGATATGGACCACGCCCTGGAGCGGGCGATCCATCTCAGCCAGCAGTTCGTCCAGCGCCTTGGCCTGATCGAGGCTGCGCGGAAAACCATCCAGGATGAAGCCGTTCTCGGTGTCGTTCTCGGCCAGGCGCTCGCGAATCATGCCGACCACGATATCGTCGGAGACCAGCTCGCCGGCATCCATCGCCGACTTGGCCTTCTTGCCGAGTTCGGTCTCGTTGGCTACCGCGCTGCGTAGCAGATCGCCGGTGGAAATCTGCGGTACGCCGAATTCGGCGACCAGCTTTTCACTCTGCGTTCCCTTGCCCGACCCCGGGGCACCCAGCAGGACGATTTTCAGCATGATTTCTCCGCGCACGGCTTGGCGTTGTCACAACCAGAAGGTAGAGCGTTCGGCGCACACAAACCCGAGCACGCGCACGAACGAACGGCCGACGTTAATGATTCGCCTTGGGCAAGTCAATTTTCGAGACCCGCGACTCTCAAGTATGCTTTGCGGCGCATCTGATCAGCCAGGATGAACCCATGACCCGAAAGAATGCCTTCTATGCCCAGAGCGGCGGCGTGACTGCCGTCATCAACGCCTCGGCCGCCGGCGTGATCGAAGCCGCGCGCGAACACAGCGACAAGATCGGCACCGTTTATGCCGGGCGCGACGGTATCGTCGGCGCGCTCACCGAGGATCTCATCGATACCTCGGCCGAATCCGCCGGTGCGATCGCCGCACTCAAGCACACCCCGGCCGGCGCCTTCGGGTCGGCGCGCTACAAGCTCAAGGGCCTTGACGACAACCGTGCCCAGTACGAACGCCTGATCGAGGTCTTCAAGGCCCACGATATCGGCTATTTCTTCTACAACGGCGGCGGCGATTCGGCTGATACCTGCCTCAAGATCAGCCAGCTGTCGGAAAAGATGGGCTACCCGATCCAGGCGATCCACGTCCCCAAGACCATGGACAACGACCTGCCGCATACCGACTGCTCGCCCGGCTTCGGCAGCGTAGCCAAATACACCGCGGTATCCATTCGCGAGGCCGGTTTCGACCTGGCCAGCATGTGCAAGACCTCGACCAAGGTGTTCATCCTGGAAGTCATGGGCCGGCATGCCGGCTGGACCGCGGCCGCGGGCGGCCTGGCCAGCGAGGCCGACGGCCAGGATCCGCACGTGCTGCTGTTCCCCGAAATCGCCTTCGACGAGGAAAAATTCCTGGCCAAGGTCGATGACACGGTCAAGCGCCACGGCTATTGCACCATCGTGGCCTCCGAGGGCGTACGCAACGCCGACGGCGAGTTCCTCTCCGACGCCGGCAGCACCGATGCCTTCGGCCACAAGCAGCTTGGCGGCATGGCGCCGACGCTGGCCGAGCTGATCAAGAACAAGCTCGGCTACAAATACCACTACGCGATCGCCGACTATCTCATGCGCGCGGCACGCCATATCGCCTCCCAGACCGACGTGGAACAGGCCTATGCCGTGGGCCGCGCCGCGGTGGAATACGCGGTGGCCGGCAAGTCCGGGATCATGGTCTCGATCGTGCGCGAATCCGACGAGCCCTATCGCTGGACCATCGGCGAAGCGCCGCTGGATGAAGTGGCCAACGTCGAGAAGATGATGCCGCGCGAATTCATCAGCGAAGACGGCTTTCATATCACCGAAGCCGCCCGGCGCTATCTCAAGCCGTTGATCGCCGGCGAATCCTATCCGCCCTATGCCGACGGGCTGCCGCAGTACGCACGCCTGAAGAACGTCGCCGTGGAAAAGAAGCTCAGCGAGGGGTTCGAGGTCTGAAACCACTCAGCGGCAAGTCATCGGTTACAATCGGTCGCCACAAATTCGATTATTCACCTTCGCAAGGGGTCTGCAATGGGCTTTGAAGCCATTACACCGGGCAAGAAAGCACCGGACGAAGTCAACGTCGTTATCGAGATCGTGGAAGGCTCGAGCTCGGTCAAGTACGAAGTCGACAAGGACACCAACTGTCTCATGGTCGACCGCTTCATGAACGTGGCCATGCACTACCCGGCCAACTACGGTTTCGTGCCGCAGACGCTGTACGACGACGGCGACCCGGTCGACGTGCTGGTGCTCACCCCCGAGCCGATCGTACCCGGCTGCGTGATCAAGGCACGTCCGGTGGCCGTACTCGGCACCGAGGACGAATCCGGCCTGGATGCCAAGATCCTGTGCGTACCCACCGACAAGATCGCCACCGACTATTACAAGGACATCAAGGATCTGGGCGACGTCGACGAACGCCTGAAAAACAAGATCCAGCACTTCTTCGAGCATTACAAGGATCACGAAGAAGGCAAGTGGGTGAAGATCACCGGCTGGGAAGGCGCTGAAAAAGCCAAGGCCGAAATCAACAAGTCGATCGAGGCCTACAACAAGGGCTGATCGACCTACGGCCGCTGTCAGTCCCGATGCCTGAAGGCATCGACGGGCTGCACAGACCGAAACGCCCCCGACCGGTTCGCCGGCGGGGGCTTTTTCGTATGCGCGTTTTGCGCGCCTTCGCGTTCATTTGCGGACAACCTGCCCATCGAGCGCGGCCAACCGAGTTCCATACATAAGAAGGGGCCCGACTAGCGCTCGGTCAGGCGTGGCAGCAGCTCCTGCAGATTACAGGGCCGGGTACGGGCATCGATCTGATCCGCGATGAGCTTGTCCCAGCCGTCGGCACAGGCGCCGGTCGAGCCCGGCAGACAGAAGATGAACGTCGCCTTGGCCACGCCGGCGATCGCGCGCGACTGCAACGTCGACGTGCCGATCGTGTCGTAGGACAGCACCCGGAACATCTCGCCGAAGCCGTCGATACGCCGGTCGAAAAGCACCTCGACCGCCTGCGGGGTGACATCGCGCCCGGTCAGCCCGGTCCCGCCGGTGGTGATGACCACATCCGGCTTTTCGTCCGCGATCCAGCGTGCGACCCGGGCCCGAATTTCGTGCATGTCGTCGGTACAGATGGCCTTTTCGTACAAATGGTGGCCGGCGGCCTCGATCCGATCGACCAGCAGCCGACCCGACTTGTCGCTGGCCTCGGTTCGGGTATCCGATACCGTGAGTACGGCGATATGCAAAGGGACGAATCGATCGCTCATGGCATGTCCTGGCGTGTACCTAAAGGCCGCCCACGATGCCACAAGGCGTTACGGGCATCGGCCGAAGCAAAGAAATGTTGTTTAGTCCGGCCGATGCGCCCGCGACGTTTGAAAACGCCGTCAGACCGGCGAGCCGGCCGAGGATTCATGCCGGGCCGCGGCGCGTCGACGGGCAGCCCCCTCGTCCTCGTCGAGGTCCTGTTCGATGAGGCCGAGCTTGCGCGCACGCCGCTTCCACTGTTCGCGTGCCATCACCCGCATGTCCTCGACCTTGTCACCCTCGTCCATGATTTCCAGGCCGAGCATGGTTTCGACCACGTCTTCCATGGTCGCCACGCCCACGATATCGCCGTACTCGTCGACCACGACGGTCAGCTGCTGTTGGCGCTCGAGCAGATTGCGAAACAGCCCGTACAGCGACAGGGATTCGGGCACGACCAGCACATCGCGCTGAATCGCCGACAGCGCCGTATCGTGGCGATCGCGGGCGATCTCGCTGAGCACGTCCGAGAGCAGCACGAAGCCGGTGATTTCGTGGCCGTCTTCGGAAAACACCGGCAGGCGCGAAATACGCCGCGTGCCCAGCGTTTCGAACACCTCGGTCACGGTCTGATTTTCGGTAAAGGCCATCATCACCACGCGCGGGGTGAGTACGTCCTTCACCCGCAGCGAGGGAAAGTGCAGCAGATTGCGCAGGATGCGCGATTCCTCGATATCGAATACGCCCTCGGCCTCGCCCTGGTCGGCCATGGCCTGGAACTCGTCGCGCGAGAAGGCCGGGCCGGTGTGCTTGGGGGTAAGCAGCTTGGTGATGACCATCGACAGCGCCACCAGCGGATAGAGCGCCTTGGTCATCCATTGCAGCAACAGCGCCGCCGTTGGCGCGAGCTGTTTCCAGTAGTTCGCACCGAGCGTTTTCGGGATGATTTCGGAAATAACGAGGATCAGCAGCGTGAGCACGATCGAAGTGGCGGTCAGATAGCCGTTACCGAAGACCTGCTGCGACTGCGCGCCCACGCCTGCCGCACCGATGGTGTGGGCGATGGTATTCAGACTCAAAAGCGCCGACAGCGGTCGATCGATATCCGACTTGAGCGAATCCAGGCGCTCGCCGACATGCCCGCCCTCCTTCTGCTTCAGGGCGATATACGAGGGCGTGATCGATAGCAGCACCGCTTCCAGCACCGAGCAAAGAAAGGACACGCCAAGCGCGAGAAGTAGATAGAGAAGAAGTAGCGCCATGTCACCCATACTCGCTCACGCCCTCGCGGCGCGCGCATTGTTTTAGTTGATTTGCCTGCACCCTGCGACACACCGTCGCCGGATTCGTTCTAGTTCGCGGCTATCGTTCAGTCATCCCGGCGCGTATAGTGGGCTATTCGGCCCGGCGCCCGCGCTTTATCGCGGTGTACGCCACGCTCGCCCCCGCGAGCCGGTCGTTGCAGCCCTGCGTTTTCTCGCGGCGCTGCGATCCACGCCATCATGCCATGCGGCAGCGGATGTCTCGTGTTCATGATGTGCCGCAGCCCAATGGAAGACTCTCTATGCCCTTTGATCAACTCGGCCTGGCGCCGTCGCTTCTCGAAGCGGTCGCCGCTGCCGGTTATAGCGAACCCACGCCTATTCAGGCCAAGGCCATTCCGGCCGTACTCGATGGCCAGGACGTACTCGCCGCGGCCCAGACCGGCACCGGCAAGACCGCGGCCTTCACCCTGCCGCTGCTGCACAGACTGGGCGAAAGCCAGGAAAAGAAGCCGCGCGTGCTGGTGCTCGCCCCCACGCGTGAACTGGCAGCCCAGGTCAACGAATCGGTGCGTACCTACGGCAAGTCCGGTGCGATCCGCTCGACCGTGATCTTCGGCGGCGTTGGCTATCAGCCCCAGATCGCCCAGTTCAAGAAAGGCGTCGATATCGTCGTCGCCACCCCCGGCCGCCTGCTCGACCTGCTCCAGGAAGGCCATGCCGACCTGTCGAACATCCAGACGCTGGTGCTCGACGAAGCCGATCGCATGCTCGACATGGGCTTTATCCACGATATCAAGCGCGTGCTCAAGTACGTGCCGGAAAAACGCCAGACGCTGCTGTTCTCGGCGACCTTCTCCAAGGATATCCGTAAGCTCGCCGCCAACCTGCTGCACAAGCCGGTCGAGATCGACGTCGCCCCGCGCAACGCCACCGCCGATCGTATCGACCAGAAGGTCGTGATGGTGGAAAAACCGCGCAAGCGCGCGGTGCTCAGCCACCTGATCAAGGAAAACGGCTGGCATCAGGTGCTGGTGTTCGCCCGTACCAAGCACGGCGCGAATCGCCTGTGCAAACAGCTCGACAGCGACGGTCTGCCGGCCGCGGCCCTGCACGGCAACAAGAGCCAGAACGCGCGTACCAAGGCGCTCGACGGCTTCAAGAACGGCGATATCCAGGTGCTGGTCGCTACCGATATCGCCGCCCGCGGTATCGATATCGAATCGCTGCCCTATGTGGTGAATTTCGAACTGCCCAATGTCTCGGAAGACTATGTCCATCGTATCGGGCGTACCGGACGTGCCGGTGAAGCCGGCGAAGCCGTGTCGCTGGTGGGCCCCGACGAGCGCAAGCTGCTCAAGGACATCGAAAAGCTCATCGGCAAGCAGATCGAACGCATGACCGTCGAGGGCGTGGACATGCGCGCCGGCGAAAACGACGAGGCCGACGAGCGCCCCGCACGGCGGCCGAACAACGGCGGCGGCAACCGCCCGCCCAAACGCGGCGGCGGTGGCGGCGGCAACAACGCGCCCGGTCGCAATCAGCAGCGGCGGCGCAGCCGCGGCGGCAATCGGGGCGGCAACCGCTCCGGTGGGGGCGGTGGCGGTAACGGCTCCTGAGCCGACCCGTTCGCTGACCCGATTCGGCCCGCCACGCGCGGGCCGATTCATTTCCGGGCCGAATAGCCCGCCTCATTTACAATAGCGCCCATGATCGCTTTCAAAGACCTCACCCTGCGCCGTGGATCGCGCAAGCTGCTGGAAAAAGTCAACGTGCGTTTCCAGCCCGGCCAGCGTATCGGCATCGTGGGCCAGAACGGCACCGGCAAGTCCAGCCTGTTCGCCATGATGCTCGGCGAGCTCTCGCCCGATGCCGGCGAGGCCGAGATTCCGGCGCATCTGGATATTGCCACGGTGCGTCAGCACACCCCGGCCGGCGAACAATCCGCGCTGGATTTCGTGCTCGATGGCGACACCGAACTACGCGCGGTCGAAGCCAAGCTTGCCAAGGCCGAGGCAGAAGTCGACGGCAATGCCATGGCCGAACTGCATGGCCGCATGGCCGAGATCGACGGCTACTCGGCTACCGCCCGGGCGGCTAAGCTGCTGCACGGGCTGGGCTTCGCGCCGGACACCCATCGAGCACCGCTGGATTCGTTTTCCGGCGGCTGGCGCATGCGCCTGAACCTGGCCGCCGCGCTCATGCGCCGCTGCGACCTGCTGCTGCTCGACGAGCCGACCAACCATCTGGATATGGACGCGGTGTTCTGGCTGCAGGAATACCTGGCCAGCCACCCTGCCACGCTGATCATCATTTCGCATGACCGCGATTTTCTCGATGCCCTGATCAGCCATACGCTGCATCTGGAAGGCGGGCGCGCGACGCTCTATACCGGCAACTACTCCGAGTTCGAGAGCATGCGCGCCGAGGCCAAGCTGCAACAGCAGGCCGTCTACGAAAACCAGCAGAAAAAGCTCGCCCAACTCCAGGATTTCGTCGACCGCTTTCGGGCGAAGGCAACCAAGGCGCGCCAGGCCCAGAGCAAGCTCAAGCAGATGGAGCGCATGGAAAAAGTCGAGGCGGCGCACTGGGATACGCCGTTCTCCTTCAATTTCCGCACCCCCGACCGCCTGCCCGAGACCCTGCTGCGGCTGGACAACGCCGATACCGGCTACGACGGCGTGGCCCTGGTCGGCGGCATCAAGATGCAGATCGTGCCGGGTGACCGGCTGGCAATTCTCGGCCGCAACGGCGCCGGCAAGTCCACGGTCATGAAGCTGCTCGCCGGGGAGATGGCCCCGATCAGCGGCGACGTCCAGCACGACAAATACACCCGCGTGGGCTATTTCGCCCAGCACCAGCTGGAAGTGCTCGACGACAACGCCAGTGCCGCCACCCACCTGCAACGCCAGGCGCCGCGCGCCTCCGAACAGGAGATCCGCGACTTTCTCGGCGGCTTCGATTTCCACGGCGACAAGGCCCTGGAGCCCATCGCCCCCTTCTCGGGCGGCGAAAAGGCCCGCCTTGCGCTCGCCCTGGTGGTTTACGACAAGCCCAATCTGCTCCTGCTCGACGAGCCGACCAACCATCTCGATCTGGACATGCGCCACGCCCTGGAAACCGCGCTCGCCGGCTATACCGGTGCGGTGATCATGATCGCCCATGATCGTCACCTTATCGATGCCACCTGCGACCAGCTCTGGCGCGTCGACGACGGCACGCTCATGCCCTTCGACGGCGATCTGGACGACTATGCCAAGTGGCTGACCCGCCAGAACGCCGCCCGCGAAGGCAGCGACAAGCCCAAAAAGGCCACCACGCCCGGCGGCAGTGGCGCGGATGCCCGTCGCGATGCCGCCGCCCAGCGGGAACGCGAAAAGCCCCTGCGCCGCGCGCTCAAGCAGGCCGAGTCCGATATGGCCAAGTTCGAGGAAAAGATCGCCGCCATCGAAAAGGAAATGGCCAAGCCCAGCGTCTACGGCAACAAGACCGAGATTGCACGCCTGTCGCAGGAACAGGGCAAGCTGCGCAAACAGCTCGACAAGGCCGAGGCGCAATGGATGGAAAACGCCGAGGCACTGGAACAGGCCCAGGCCACCTCCTGAGCGTTTGCAACCAACGCCGCCCAACGAGTAGCCGATGAGCACGCCCACCTATTTCTGGCACGACTACGAAACCTTCGGCGCCGACCCGCGTCGTGACAAGCCGGCCCAGTTCGCCGGCATTCGTACCGATATGGACTTCAACATCGTCGGCGAGCCGGTGGTGCTCTACTGCCAACCGCCGGCAGATATGCTCGGCCATCCCGAAGCCACGCTGATTACCGGCATCACCCCCCAGATCGCACTCGAGCGCGGCGTGCCCGAGCCCGAATTCATCGAAACCATCGTCGCCGAAATGGCCGTGCCCAGCACCTGCAGCGTGGGCTACAACAGCCTGGCCTTCGATGACGAAGTCACCCGCCACACGCTCTGGCGCAACTTCTTCGACCCGTACGGCCGCGAATGGCAGAACGGCTGCTCGCGCTGGGACATCATCAACATGGTGCGCCTGGCCTATGCCCTGCGCCCCGACGGCATCGAATGGCCGCAGCGCGAAGACGGCGCGCCGAGCTTCAAGCTCGAACATCTGGCCACGGCCAATAATCTGGTTCAGGAACGTGCGCATGACGCGTTATCCGATGTGCATGCCACCATCGGCCTGGCGAAACTCGTCCGCGACAAACAGCCCAAGCTGTTCGACTATGTCGTGAACAATCGCGACAAGCACAGCGCGCGCAAGATGCTGGACATGGACACGCGCAAACCGGCGCTGCATGTGTCGTCCAAGTTTCCGGCAGCCAACGGTTGTCTGTCGCCGGTCATGCCGATTGCGGCGCATCCGAGCAACAAGAACTGCGTGATCGTCTACGATCTGCGCGTCGACCCGGCGCCGTTGCTGGAACTGCCGCCAGACGAGATATTCGAGCGTATCTTCACGCCCGCGGCCGATCTGCCGGAAGACACGCCGCGCGTCGCGCTCAAGGGCGTACACCTGAACAAATGCCCGGTGCTTGCGCCGTTCGAAATGATGCGCGACAGCGAGGCCGAGCGGCTGCATCTGGATATCAACCAGTGCCGACGCCACTGGAAAGCCATTCACGACCGGCTCGCCGAGGTTGAAGCCAAGGCGACAGCGGTATTCGAGGCCCACGCCTTCGAGCCCGACGGCGACGCCGAAGCCGCGCTCTACGATGGTTTTGTGGGCGATGCCGACCGCAAGCTGGCCGACCAGGTGCGTCGTACCTCGGCCGCCGATCTGGCAGACGGCGCGATCGTGTTCGCGGACAACCGCCTCAACGAGCTGCTGTTTCGCTATCGCGCCCGGCATTTCCCGCAAACGCTGGTCGACGCCGAACGCGACGACTGGAACAACTGGCTATCCAAACGACTGGAGTTCGCGCCGGACGGCGGCCTGACGCTGGACGACTACGACGAACTCATCGCCCAGCTCATGGAACGGGTCAAGGGCGAGCCGGCCCAACTGCAGCTGCTGCTCGATCTCAAGGCCTGGAGCGCGAAACTGCGGCAACGGCTATAGCGACACGACAGGCCCGACCCGCTGCCGCGGGAGGCGACAACGACGCTCAGCGCGGCGGCTGCAACGCCTCGAGCTGCTCGCTGATCGCATCCGCCGGCTGCGGCCGGCCCAGTAAAAAGCCCTGGATATGCCCGGCGCCCAGCTGCTGGAGCACCGCATACTGTTCGGCCGTTTCCACACCCTCGGCGACCACCGCCAGGTTGAGCGTGCGCGCAATCTGGAGAATGCCGACAGTGAGCTCGTGGCTGGTCGTGTCCTGGGTGATCAGCTGGGTAAAACTGCGATCGATCTTGAGGATATCCAGGGGCAGCTGCTGCAGATAGCGCAGCGACGAATAGCCCGTGCCAAAGTCATCGATCGCGAAGCGAAACCCCTGCTGACGTAGCGCGTTCATGGTCTTGGCCGCGGTTTCCACGTCGGTGATCACGCTCTGCTCGGTAATCTCGAGCACCAGACTGGTTGCCGGCACCTGATGCTCGGCCACCAGACCGGCCACCATATCCGCGAAGTCATCGCAGTAAAGTTCGGCCCCGGCAATATTCACCGCCACGTAGGGGGCGAAATCGAACTGCTCGCGCCAACGCGCAACCTGCTTGCAGGCGCTGTTGAGCGTACACCGGGTCAACAAGCGGCGCAGATCGGCATCGGCTTCGGCAATCGGCACGAACTCGGCCGGGCTGATCGGGCCCCACTGGGCGTCGGTCCAGCGTGCCAGCGCCTCCACGCCGATCATACGGCCGCTGCTGCATTCCACGATCGGTTGATAAACCTGGTCCAGGGCATCCGAGCGCAGCGTTTCCGCCAGTCGGTACTGACGCTCGTGGCTGTGCGCCACGCTGCGATGCACGTCGCTGGAATAGCAGCGCACGCGCGGGCCGCCGTGCCGCACGTCCGCGGCCGCCATGCGCGCATGGGCCAGCACGGTCTCCACGTCCGCGGCATCGTGGGGCGCACGGCTCACGCCGGCCGCGATTTCGATCGGCAGACGCGTACCCTTGTAGTCAACGGGTTTGGCGAGCGTGCGCACCAGCAGTTTGACGCGCTCGAGCGATTCATCCGGGCCGCCCGGCCCCCAGGTGATCGCCAGCCCGAAACGGTCGGCGCCCAGCATGCCGATACGATCCTCGCCACGTACGTTGCGCTCCAGCCGGCGCGCGATCGTCGCCATCACGTGATCGCAGCCTGGCTGCCCCGCCAGCGAATGCAGGACTTCAAAGTTGGTGAGATGGAAATGCACCAGGGTCAACGTCTTGGCCGCACCCGCGGCCTGCTCCCAGGTGCTCGCCACCAGCTCCTCGAAAAGCGCGCGCCCCGGGAGCGCCGTGATCGAGTCGTACATCGCCTTGTGCTGCAGACCCACCGACCAATGGTCGAACTGCATATGCAGATTGATCTCGCTTTCGACGATGCGGGCGAACATCAGCAGTCGCCATTTATCCGCATCCGAAAACTCGCGCGGGCGCTGGTCGATCACGCAAAGCGTACCCAGCGGTTCGCAGGACGGCCCTTTCAGAACGGCGCCCGCATAGAAGCGAATATGCGGCTCACCCACCACCAACGGGTTGTCGTGAAAACGACGGTCCTTGGTTGCATCGGGCACGTACAGCAGGTCCATCGGCAGCGCGTAGGCACAGAACGATTCCTCGATCGGCGTCTCGCGCCGGTCGAAGCCCACCATCGATTTGAACCATTGCCGGTCGGCCTCGACCAGCGTTACCAGCGCGGTCGGCACATCGAATACGCTCGCCACCAGTCGCGTGTACTGGTCGAAGCGATCCTCGAAAGGCGTATCCAGCAGATTGAGCGAACGCACTTCTCTCAAGCGTTCAGGGTCTGCCACTCGTTGCGCTGTTGAACCCGTTTTCATGCATGCGACCGGGAGATTGTTGACTGCGCGACCTGCGCGTTACTCAGCAGTATCTATCGACTGTTGCAAGTACGACTTGAGCGCCCGCGCCGATGCCCGGCGCGCTGCCACGGCGGCACGGCAAGCGGTCGAAAAAAGCCTTGGGCCGAGGCTGCAGGCCAGGCCGAACCGGTCGATTCGGCGTATACCGGGAATCGGCTCAGTCGGCAACCGGTACGAGCACGCGCTTGAGAAAGTCGCGGGTGCGCGCGGCGCGCGGTGCAGAAAGCAGCGTCGCCGGCGGGCCCTGCTCGACAATGCCGCCGCCGTCCATGAACACCACCCGGTCAGCCACCTCGCGCGCGAAGGCGATTTCGTGCGTGACCACGATCATGGTCATGCCCTCGGCGGCCAGGCGGCGCATGACCGACAGCACTTCGCCCACCAGCTCGGGATCCAGTGCCGAGGTGGGCTCGTCGAACAGCATCAGCGCCGGATCCATCGACAGCGCCCGAGCGATCGCGACCCGCTGCTGCTGGCCGCCCGACAGACGCGCCGGATAAGCATCCAGCTTGTCGCCGAGCCCCACCCGTTCCAGGTTTTCGCGAGCGATCCGCTCGGCAACCTCGCGTTTGTTCTTCAATACCGTCGTCAACGCCAGGGTGCAGTTATCCAGCGCGTTGTGATGCGGGAACAGATTGAACTGCTGAAACACCATGCCGATCTGGCGGCGTGCGGCATCGATATCGCAGTCGGGGTCGGTCAGCTCCCGGCCGTTGACCCGAACCGTGCCGGCCTGCGGCGTCTCCAGCAGATTCACACAGCGCAGCAACGTGGACTTGCCCGAACCCGAAGGCCCGATCACGCAGACGACCTCGCCGCGCGCCACGCTGAAATCGATATCGCGCAGCACGTGGTTGGGGCCGAAGTACTTGTTCAGCCCGCGAATTTCGACCAGCGGTTCGGCCTGGCTCATATCACCGCCCCCGTGACGCCGCCGCTTCCATGCGCCGTACGATGATCGACAGCGGCAGGGTGATGATCAGATAACCCAGGCCCGCCACCACCAGCGGCGTGATATTCACATTGCTGTTGGCCGCGGCCCGTCCGAATTTGGTGAGATCGAAATTGGCCGCCGACAGGCCAACGATGAAGACCAGCGAAGAGTCTTTGATAAGCATGATCAGCTCGTTGGTCAACGGCGGGATCATGATCCGGAATGCCTGTGGCAGGGTGATCCGCCACATGGCCTGGCTGGCCGACATGCCCAGTGAACGCGCCGCCTCGATCTGCCCGCGAGGCACCGCCTGGATACCCGCGCGAATGGTTTCGGCCATATAGGCACTACCCACGATGCCCAGGGCCGCCCACACCGTGCCGTAGGGCGGCAAGGGCATGGCCAGGCCGGGGAACGCCAGCGGCAGCAACGAAAACGCCATGAATACCACCAGCGCCGGCAGGCCCCGGAAGAACTCGATATAGACAGTGGCCAGCCAACGATAGGGCCCGACGTCGGACAGACGCATCATCGCCAGCAGCGTGCCGGCGACAAGCCCCAGAACGAAGCCGCCCGCGGTATAGACCAGCGTGTTCCAAAGCGCCAGCCACAGGCCGTGCATGACGGTATCGCGGATCAGGCCGGGATCGAAGAAGGTCCGGCCGATCTGTGCCCAGTCCGCCAGCAGGGCCGCGGCGACGACCATCGCCACCAGCAGCGCGTACTGCACGGCACGAATACGCCGGGCCCGAATACGCGGGCTCGTCCTGCGGGGCGCCGCCCCGCCTTGCCGGGTCGTCATGCCAGCCGGCTATTGTTCGTTGATCGTGCCCGGCACCTGGCCGAACCATTTCTTGAAGATTTCGTCGTAGCGGCCGTTTTCCCGGGCCTTGGCCAGCGCTTCGTTGAGTCGCTCGATGAGCTTCTGTGCGTTTTCGTCGTCCTTTTTGGCGAGAAAGCCGTAGCGCTCGCCGGTATCAAATTCCGCCGCGATCTCGGTATCCGGGTTGTCCGCTGCGTACTGATACAGCGGCCCGTTGTCGTTGATGGCGGCATCAACCTTGCCCGCACTCACCGCAGTGGTTTCCAGGGCGAGATCGTCGAATACCACGGTCGTATAGCCGTACTGCTCGGCGTGCTTGTCGGCATAGATTGCGCCGGTGGTATCGGTCTGGGTGCCCAGGCGCTTGCCTTGCAGATCTTCAAGGCTTTCGTAATCGCTGCCCTTTTTCACCAGCAGCGCCTGGGTCGCGTTGAAATACGGGTCCGAGAACAGTACCGCCTCTTCCCGCTTGGGCGTGATCGTCGCCCCGCCCATGGCCAGATCGCAGGTGCCGGCGGCGAGCACCGCCCCCGACGTGATCTGGTTCCAGTCCACGCTCACCACATGCGTCTCCACGCCCAGATCCTGGGCCAGAAGATCGACCAGATCGACGTCGAAGCCGACCACTTCCCCGTTATCGCCGGTGAACTGGAAGGGCTTGTAGGGAATATGGGTACACACCGTCAATGCGTCGGCATTGACCAGATGAATACCGTCGACGGTGGCGCCCTCGTCCTGGCTGCAGGCCGAGAGCGTCAAGGCCAGCAGACCGGCAGAAAACAGTATGGCCAGGCGGCCGAGACGGCGCGTTGAAGCGATCACCATGAACTTCCCCGTTGGGTGTCGTTATATCGTCAAATTCCCCTTGCAATGAGTCTGCCACATTGGCCGGACACCCCGGCAATACGACCTTTGCGCAACGCGCTGGCACCCGATGCGGGCCTGTTAAGTCTGTATTGCCTAGCCTGCCCCCGGCTGACGCATGCAGGCCTGCCAGCGCGAATACACCCGCTCGGCGAACCAGGCGGTGGTGAGGTTGCGGGTGATCTTCGGGCTTTCGAGCTCGATACCGGGCAGGATTACCCGCGCCACCCGTTCGCCCGCCTGGGTATCGGCCAGCGCATAGACACGCTGATAGAGCCGCGTCTGCTCGAAGTTGGGGCCGCTGCCCTTGGTGAGGTCGCGACGGATCGGGCCTTCATCCATCTCCAGACGATCGCTCAGCGACTTGGTGGCCCGTTCGGTGTTGCTGATCGAGAACGCCCGGTACGAGATCAGATCCCCGTCGAGGGCGAGATCGGTGCCCGTGAGCTGGCTTACCGCCCGCTGAAACGCCGCGTTGCGGCTGGCATACCAGCCGGCGTTGTAGTCGGCAAAGCGATAGAGCGGGCTCGGATAATCGACCTCATAGCCCAGCAGATGGAGGATGCCGAAATACAGCCCGCCGCGGCGGCTGAACACTTCCTCGCGTACCGACTCGGCATCGGCGTAGGGATAGTCCTCGGCATGGTCTTCGGCGAAATCGATCGCCACCTGCATCGGCCCGCCCGTCTGCACCGGGTTGAAGCCGCCGAACAGGGTGCTGCCCAACGGCACGCGGTCGATGAATTCCTCGAACAGATCGTTCAGATCATTTTCGGTACGTACCGTAGCCAGGCGTTCGTCATAAGTCTGGCCGTTGGCGGACTCCAGCCCCAGGGCCTTGTCGAGCAGAAAATCGGGTATATGCGCGGCTGCCGCCCGCCGTTCGATCTCGCCGCGGGCGATGCGCGCAAGACCGGGCACCACCGGCGCGGCGCGATACGACGACTCCTGGGCGATCACCGCCAGCGTCGCACACAGATTCGAGCTCGACGCCTCGATATTCTGCGCGGCGAAAGCGGTTTCGATATCGGCTGCCCAGCCGGCGCGATCGTCCACGCTCGCGGGCATGCGCGACACCAGCTCGGCGCGCACCTCGGCGGGCGGCCGGCGGGGCATCTCGGTAGGGCGCAGCGCGGCACAGCCGGCCAGCCACAACAGGTTCACGGCAACGACTGCGCGCAGCGCGCGGGTAGCAACGACACTCGACATGAGCGCGACTCTGCCCGAGCGCTGGGTTTTATGCGAACACGGGCGTTGGGCCTGCCCCGCGTGCGGGATAAGATGCACCCACCTGTTTCGTCATCACGCTTTCGTCCTTGCGCTCGTTTCGCTTCATCCATGCCGCCGATATCCATCTCGACAGCCCCATGCGCGGGCTTTCGGAGGATGTGCCCGGGGTCGCCGAGCGGCTGCGCCTGGCCACCCGGGAAGCGTTGACCGCGCTCATTGACGCGGCGATCGAACGCGCGGTGGATTTCGTGATTATCGCCGGCGATGTGTACGACGGCGACTGGCGCGATTACCAGACCGGCGTGTTCTTCGTGCGCCAGATGCACCGCCTGGCCAGCGCGTCGATCCCGGTGTATCTGATCCACGGCAATCACGACGCCCAGAACCAGATGACGCGCAGCCTGTCGCTGCCGAACAACGTGCACGTGTTCTCGCACGAAGACGCTGAAACCAGCGTGCTCGAACATCTCGACGTGGCCGTTCACGGCACAAGCTATGCCGAGCGCGCGGTCACCGACAATCTGGTGCCCGGCTACCCCGCACCGGTTGCCGAGCACTTCAATATCGGCGTGCTGCATACGGGCCTGGGCGGGCGTGGCGGTCACGCCAACTATGCGCCCTGCTCGCTCGACGAACTCACTGCCAAGGGCTATGACTACTGGGCGCTGGGCCACGTGCACGCCGCCGAGGTGCTGGCCGAACACCCGCATGTGGTGTTCTCGGGCAATCTCCAGGGCCGGTCCATTCGCGAAACCGGAGCCAAGAGCGCCTATGAAGTGGTAGTGGAAGACGGTCGCGTGGCCGAGCTGCACGCCATTCATTGCGATGTCGCCCGCTGGGCCGAAAGCGAGGTGGACATCGCCACCGCCGACGACTTCAACGACGTGATTGCGGCCATGCGCCGGGCGATCGAAAACGGCGCGAACGACGTCGCGGGGCGTCTTCTGGCGGTACGCCTACGCCTGACCGGCACCACTGCCCTGCACGACCAACTCGCGGCCGCGCCCGAACGCCTGCTGGCCGAAGCACGAACTGCGGCCGCCGGGCTGGGCGCCGCCCAGGTCTATGTCGAAAAGATCAAACTGGCGACCACGCCCGCACTCGATGCCGCCACCCGGCGCGAACGCCAGGATGCGCTGGGCGAAATGCTGCGTCTGCTCGACGAAGCCGTCGACGACCCCGATATTCGGGCGATGATCGAAAAGGATATTCGCCGCCTGGCCGAACGCCTCCCCTACGAGATACGCGAACACGCCGACGACGTACTGCTGCGTGCGGCCATCGACGGCGATACGGCGACCCTGATCGACGGGGCCGGCGATTATCTGCTCTCGCGCCTGGCCGCCGACGAGAGCGCGCCGTGAGGTTCGCGCAACTCGATCTTCTCGCCTACGGTCATTTCACCGACCGCCGGCTGGTCTTCGTACGCGGCGCGACCGACCTGCAACTCGTGTTCGGCGCCAACGAGGCGGGCAAATCCACTGCCCGCAGCGCGATCGGCGATTTCCTGTTCGGTTTTCCGACCCAGACCGAACTCAACTTCGTGCATGCCTACAACGCCCTGCGTATCGGTGCACGTATCGAGGCCGGCGAAGCCGAGATCGAGGCGATCCGCAAAAAGGGCCGCAAGAACACGCTGCTCGATGCAGAGGGCGGGCCCGCTAACACGCTGGAAACCGAGCTGGACCGCCAGCTCGCGGGCGCGGATCGGGCGTTTTTCACCCGCATGTTCAGCCTCGACCATGAAGGCCTGCGCGCCGGCGGCGAAACCCTGGCCGCGGCCGATGCCAACGCCGATACCGCCCTGCTTTCGGCCGGCTCGGGGCTGGCGGACGTGCTCGCCGAACGCGAAGCCCTGGTGGCCGAGGCGGACGGGCTCTGGGCGCCCAACGCCTCCCAGAACCGTCGTTACTATCAGGCCGAAGCCCGGCTCAAGACGGCCGACGCGGATATTCGCGAACACGAAGTCACGGTCGGCGACTGGCAGCGCCGCCGCGAGGCCTTCGACGCCGCCGAAGCACACTACGAACAGCTCGCCGAACGCCGTCGCGCGCTCGACCACCAACGTCTCGAGCTGGAACGTATTCGCCGCGTCGCCCGCCCGGCGCGCCGCTATCGCGAGATCGAAGCCGAACTCGCCGAGCTTAAAGAAACGCCCGATCTGGATGTCGATGCCCGGCCGGCCTTCGAGCGCGCCTGCCAGACGCTCGAATCCAGCCGCATCGCGATTGCCTCCATCCAGGATCAGATCGCAGCCATCGATGCCGAAATCGAAACGCTGGTCGACGAACCCGCCCTGCGCGAGGCCGGGGACACCATCGAGCGCCTGGCCGAGCAGCGCGGCCAGATCGCCACCGACCGCGAGCGCATCGCCGAAATCGAACGCGAACGCGCCCGGCTGACCCAGGCGCTGGACCGCGATCGCACCGAGCTGGGCTGGCAGGACGAGCATACGCCCTGGCCCAGCGCCACCGCCCTCGCCCAGGCCCGGCGTATCGCCACCGACGAAGCCACGCTTCGCCAGAGCGTCGCGCATGCGACGAACAACCTCCAAAACGCCCGCGAAGCCGACGCACGGCTGGCCGACGAGCTGCAATCGCTGGGCGATAGCCGCGATACCGCCGCGCTCGAGGCATGGCTGACCGCCACCACCCGCGAAGGCGATCTCGAAGCCGAGCTGCGCAGCGTCCAGGCGAACGTCGACCGGCTGGATCGCGATATCGAACGTCGCCTGGCCGCCCTGAAACCGGCCGTGAGCGACAGCGACACGCTGGCCGGCCTGGCGGTGCCGGCTCGCGAGCGCGTCGATGAATTCGAGACCGAGCTCGCCGACGCCAGCGAGGCGCACAAGCGTCATCAGCAACGCCTCGACGAACTGAGCGACGAGGTCGAACGCGCCCGCGATGCCCTGGCCCGCCGCCGCGCCGACGAGGCACTGCCGAGTATCGAGGCGCTGCAATCGAGCCGTTCGCATCGCGATGCCTGCTGGCAGCTCGTACGCCGGCGCTATGTCGAAAAGCGCGAACCGGATCTGTTCGACCAGCCCGAAACGCCGGCACTCGACAAGGCCAGCGAAAAGAACCCGGTGTCTGCCTTCGAGCGCAGCACGCAGGCGGCCGACGAACTGGCCGATGCCCGTTTCGACCGGGCCGAAGCCATTGCCCAGGACGCCGAACGCCAGCGCCACGTGGCCGAACGCGAACAGGCGCTCGAACAGGCGACAACACGTCGAGACGACGCCAGGGCCCGTCTCGACGGGCTGCGAACCGAATGGAAAGCCCTGTGGCTGTCGGCCGATATCGAGCCCGCCAGCCCGGCCGCGATGCGGGACTGGCTCGACCGCCGCGACGGCCTGCTTACGGCACGCGCCGACCGTATCGAAGCCGTCGCCGCCCGCGACGATCTGGCCGCGCGTATCGACGCGCAGCGCATACAGCTCCTCGAGCTGCTCGGTCATGGCGACAAATCGACCCACACCGCCCTGGCGGTGTTGATCGAACAGGCCCGCCAGACAGTCGAACGCGAAAAACGCCGCAGCGACGAACGCCGGCGTATCGAACGCGAACGCGGCGACTACGCCCGCCGTATCGATACGTTGCTTAGCGAACACAGGACGGCCGAAGCCGCGCTGGACGACTGGCAGCAACGCTGGCACGCGGCTCTTGCCGAACTTGGTCTGGACGCGCATCTGGACGCCGACGCCGGCCGGGCCGCCCTCGACGTGCTCGACAGCGCGCGTGAGCATGCCCGTACCAGCCGCGATCTGGCCGCCGAACAGGCCGATCTCGTCGAACGCCGCCAGCGTTTCGAACAGCGGCTGGCACAGGTACTCGACGCCACGGGCCGAACCGCGAACGAAAACGAAGCCGCCGAGCAGAGCGTGCAGCGACTCAACGCTGCGCTACGCGACGCCCAGAGCCGCCACGACCGGCTACAGACCCGCCAAAGCGATCGCCAACGCCAGGGCGAACAGATCGCCGAGCACGAGGCCACCCGAGCCGAGGCCCAGCGTCGTATCGACGCCCTCTGTCGACAGGCGGGGGTCGCCGATGCCCAGGCGCTCGAAAGCGTCATCACGCGTGCCGAACGCCGCCGGGCGCTGGCAGACGAACAGGCCGCCACCGCCGACACCCTGGCCGAACAGGGCGATGGCCGGGCGGTAGACAATCTCATCGCCGCAGTCGAGGCCAGCGATCTCGATTCGCTGCGCGAACAGATCGATGCCCTGGCCGATCAGCTCGAGGACGTGGACGACGAACTGGGCCCGGCCCGCGACGCCCGCAACGAAGCCCGCGCCGATTTCGAGGCCATCGGCGGCGACGATCGCGCCGTGACCGCCGCGGCGGAACGCCAGACCGCCCTCGCCGACATGCAGGACGCCGCCGAACGTTACCTGCGGGTCGGCACCGCGGCCCTGCTGCTCAAATGGGCGGGCCAGCGCTATGCCATGGACAAGCAGCGCCCGCTCATCGAACGCGGCTCCGCGCTCATGAACCAGCTCACCGGCGGCGCCTTCGAACGCCTGGCTGGCGACTTCGACGAGCGCGACGAGCTGCAGATCGTGGGCGTACGCGCCGACGGTTCGCACGTACGCCCTGCCGGCATGAGCGAAGGTACGCGCGACCAGCTCTATCTGGCCCTGCGTATCGCCGCGATCGAGGACTATCTGCAGCGTGCCGCGCCCCTGCCGGTGGTCGCCGACGATCTGTTCATCAACTTCGACGACGAGCGTGCCCTGGCCGGCCTCGACGTGCTGGCCGGCCTGGCCGAAAAAACCCAGGTCCTGTTCTTCACCCACCATCAGCATCTGCGCGACATGGCTGCAGAAAAGCTGGGCGATCGCGTACAAACCCATGAGCTGTAAACCCACGCTTGAACCATCGGCCGCGCTTGTCGAAGCGCTGCGACCGCTTGCCGGCATGCGCATCGCGCTGATCGCGCCGGCCGGCGGCGTCAAGGATGAACGCATCGATACCGCGCTCGCCGTACTTGCGGCAGCGGGCGTCGAGGCCCTGCTGGGCAGCCACGCCCGGGACCATCACCGCTATCTCGCCGGCACCGCCGCCGATCGCCTAGCCGACCTGCAGGCCGCCTTCGAATGGCCGAAAGTCGATGCCGTGTGGTGTCTGCGCGGCGGCTACGGCAGCGCCCAGTTCGTACAGGCGATCGACTGGGAACGCATTCCGCGCGATGTGCCGCTGGTCGGCTATTCGGATATGAGCCTGTTGCTGGCCGCATTCGCCCGCCACGAGCGCGCCGCGATTCATGCCTCGGTGGCCACCGAGCTGGCCCTGCCCGGCGCAACGCCGGCCGAGCAACAGGCGCGGGCGGCCTCGATGGCGTCGCTGGCGGCTTGTTTGCAGCACGAAGTCAGCGAATGGCCGCTGGCCTATCACGGCGGCCCGGCGGAAGCGCTTGCCGGGCGCGTGGTCGGCGGCAATCTCACCACGCTGGCCAGCGTGGCCGGTACGCCGTCTGCGCTGACGCTGAACGACGACGCCATCCTTTTGCTCGAAGACGTGGGCGAGGCCGAGTTCCGGCTGGAACGCTGTCTGCAACAGCTGCTCGACTCGATCGATACGCGCCGCGTGAAGGCCCTCGTTCTCGGGCGCTTCGAGCGCTGTACCCTGGCCTGCGGCATGGATTCGCTGGTCGAGATCGTCGCCGAATACACGAACGCGCGCGGCATCGCCCTGTATTCCGACGCCCCGGTCGGCCACGGCTGCGTCAATCACGCCTGGCGCTACGGCGCCCGTGCCCATATCGACGCCAATCGCCTGCGTATCGGCGGCCTCTGAAGCTCGGGCCGCGTAGCGTCTTTGCGGCGTGCCGCGATTGGATCAGACTGGCGCCATGAGCAATGCGGCCCCCTCGCGTGAAAGTCTCGAAGCGCGGCTCGACGAGCTCGAGGCCGAGGCCCGTGCCTATCTCGACGAGAGCCGCGATGCCGACACGGCAGTAGAACTGGACCAGACCCGTCAGGGACGCCTGTCGCGTATGGACGCCATGCAGGCGCAGGCGATGAGCCGCGCGGCCCGCAACCGGGCGAACCAGACGCTGCAACGCGTGGCCGCCACGCGCAAACGGCTCGACAGCGCCGATTTCGGCTATTGCCTGGACTGTGACGAGCCGATCGCCCCGGCCCGACTCGCGCACGACCCCACCACGCTGCGCTGTCTGGACTGTGCCGCCGCCCGCGAATAGCGCCGCTAGTCGCGGTCGAATGCAGCCAGCAGTTCGTCGCGAAAAACCGTCTCCGCGGCCCGCATAGGGCGCTCGCTGTTCCACAGCAGATGAATATCGACATCCGCCAGCCCCTCTTCAGGCGGCAGCTTGCGCAGCATGCCGGCCTCGGTTTCGCGGCGGAACGCGTCTTCCGGCAGAAAGCCGATGCCATAGCCGCACATGATCAGTCGGCAGACTTCTTCGAGATTCGACGACGAGGCAGCCAGCCGCCCCTGAAACCCGTGGTGTTCGCGAAACAGCGTGAGCGGCGAGAGCGTGTCGCCGAGATAATCGCCGGTGAAGGTCACCAGATCTTCGTGCAGCAGTCGCGACACCTCGACTTCGCGGCGGGCATACAGGGCATGCGGGCGACCACAGAACAGGGCATAGCGCTGCGGCACGATCAGCCGTCGTTCGACCGACGGCGTATCGAGCCGGCACAGCCCGAGCCCGAACGAGGCCGTGTTCTGGCGAATTGCCATGAGCACGTCGTGGCCGCGCAGCACCTCGACCTCCAGTTCCACGCGCGGATAGCGGCGATGAAAATCGGCCAGAAAATCGTTGTAGCGTTGGGAATGCACGCGGCTGACGGTGAGCAGTTTCACCCGCCCCAGCACCTGATCTGTCGCAGCCCGTGCCGGCATTTCCAGGCTGGATACATCGGCGAACACGCCACGCGCGATTCGTTGTACTTCCTCGCCGGCGGCGGTCAGCGCGATCTGCGGACCGCGGCGCTGGACCAGCGCATAGCCCAGCTGACCCTGTAGCCGTTTGAGCGCCTGACTGACTGCCGGCTGGGTGACGAACAGCCGTTCCGCCGCGCGGCTGAGATTGAGCTCGTCGGCCACCACCAGAAACGTACGGATGAGGTTCCAGTCCAGCCGGGCCGCCAGATCGCGTGACCCGTGCTCGCCTGCGGATAGCGACTTCTTGTTCGAGCGATCGGCCATTGTCAGCATCCGAGCCGGTGCAATTATTAGCCAGACTAATAATACAGATAATATCGCGTGCTTTGACTGATGCGCGGTTATTACCGCTAGATGAAAAGACACGATCAGGCGTCTGCGCCAAGCCCATGACTACCGTGGTGCTCGAGCGCACGCCGGCCGACGCGCCTTCAAGCGCGCTCCGTTTTTACCAGTTCAACACGCTTATGCTCGAAACCAACGGCCCAAGACTGTGGGACAGCCTGATGGCGATGGCCGAGATCGGCGCCACCGCCAACGGCGGCAGCAGCCGGCTGGCGCTGACCGCCGAAGATGCCGCCGGCCGGGCACTGTTCGTGCGATGGGCGGAGGCCGAAGGCCTGAGCGTATCGCGGGATGCCATCGGCAACCTGTTCGCGCGCCGGGCCGGGCAAGCGGACGGCCCGCCGGTGGTGATCGGCAGCCATCTGGATACCCAGCCCAAGGGCGGACGTTTCGATGGCGTACTCGGCGTGCTGGCCGCCCTCGAAGCCGTACGCACGCTCAACGAAAACAATATCCAGACCCGTGCGCCGATCGAAATCGCGAACTGGACCAACGAAGAAGGCGCCCGCTTCACGCCCGCCATGCTGGGTTCGTCGGTGTTCACCGGCGCCCTGGCGCTCGACGACGGGCTGGCACGCGAAGACACCCACGGCGAACGCATTGCCGACAGCCTGCAGATCATCGGCGAGGCCGGCGATACGCCCCTCGCCCGCCCATTCGATGCCTATTTCGAAGCGCATATCGAACAGGGCCCGGTACTCGAGGACAACGACAAGACCATTGGCGTGGTCACCGGCGGCCAGGCGATTCGCTGGCTGGACGTACACCTGACCGGCAAGGCCGGCCATGCCGGCACCACGCCCATGCCGGTACGCCGCGACGCCATGTTCGCGGCCGCCGAGGCGATGGCCGCCATCGAAGACCATGTCGCCGGCGTCGACGGCCTGCTGGCCACGATCGGCGAATGCCATGTCGACCACGGCTCGCGCAATACCATCGCTGCGGATGTGGCATTCACCCTCGACCTGCGCCACCCCGCGGATGCCGTGGTCGATGCCGCCATCGACCGCATTCGCGAACGCCTCGCCGAGCGACTGCCAACGCGCGGCGTGGAGCACGAACTGTCGCTGCACTGGCGCAGCCCGGCGCTGCCCTTCGACGACACCTGCGTAGGCCATGTGCGCGATGCCGCGAAAGCGCTCGGCTGTGCCTGGCAGGACATCATCAGCGGCGCCGGCCACGATGCCTTCCACCTGGCCCGGCACTGTCCCACCGCGATGGTGTTCATTCCCTGTGCCGATGGCCTGAGCCATCACGAGGCCGAGTCCATCGAGCCCGAACACGCCAAACGTGCTGCCGACGTGCTCGTCAACGCGGCCCTGGCCCGGGCCGGGCGCGTCTAGCGCACCGCAACCGAGAGAAAACCCATGGATTTCAAACCCTACGTTCTCATGCTGTTCGGCAATGCCCTGCTGACCACGGTGATCTGCTGTGTGGTGGTGGGCGCGATCCTGCTGCGTGAATACCGCCCGACCATTCTGCGTCTCAAGCGAGAACGCAGCGACAAGCGCTAGGCGCATATTCGGGGGAGCAATCATGAACATTACGCTGACCATATTCATCGCCGTGCTCGCCGCCTATGTGCTGGTGGCGGCCGGGCTGACCCGTTTCATCAAGAACCGCGACGATTTCTATGTCATGGGCGAGCAGGGCTCGACCCTGCTGCTTACCGGCACCCTGGCCGCAACCTTTCTGAGCGCGGTCACGCTGATGGGCATTGCCGGTATTTCCTATAGCGAAGGGCCGCTGGTCATCGGCGCGCTGGGCTCGTTCGGCGCGTGGCTGGGCACGCTCATCGCAGTGGTCTGGATCGGGCGCAAGATGAAGGCCATGGAATGCCGGACGATGATGGATTTCTTCGACCGGCGCTTCAACAACAAGTGGGTGAGCGTGGTCGCGCTCATTCTCATGGTGATCGGCCTGCTCGGCTACGGCATCATCCAGCTCATCGGGGCCGGCCTGGTGCTGGCCGAGATCATCGACGTGCCGTTTCCGGCCATCATCATCGCCTTCACCTTCGCGTTGATGATCTTCTGCAGCCTGTCGGGCATGTACGGCGTGGTCTATACCGACACCATGATGTTCTTCACCATGCTGGCGATCGCCTTCGTGATCTCGCCCTTGCTCATCGGCCAGGCCGGCATGGAAAACCTGCGGGGCCTGAGCGACAGCCTGCCGGGCTATTGGACCCTGGCCGGCGCGGACGGGCGCAGCATCGGCTGGTCGATCTCGCAGTTCCTGGTCTGGATTCTGTTCTTTGCCTGTACGCCGGCGCTGGTTTCACGCGTGTTCCCGGCCAAGAACGATTTCGTGATCCTCAAGGTCGCCATCATCGGCGTGTTCTTCGCCCCTGCCATGCAGCTGATGGTGTATCTCGCGGCCTCGGCCATGCAGGTGATCCAGCCCGGTATCGAGCCGGCCGACCGCGCCATGATCGTGGGCTTCATGGACCACACCAATCCGGTGCTGGCCGGCGTGGGCCTGGCCGGCTTGATGGCTTCGATCATGTCCACGGCCTCCACGCTGTTCGTGCTCACCGGCTTTGCCCTGGCACGCGATCTCTACGAGAAGCTGTTCGAAAAGAAGCTCGACGAAAAACGCAGCGTCCTCGCCGGGCGTATTTCGCAGGTGATCGTATCCGTTATCGTCTGCGTGATCGCCATCGCGCGGCCGGCCGGCATCTACTGGATATCGATCTATGCCGGTTCCATCTTCGCCGTGGCCTGGCTGCCGACGATTGTCGCCGCGATGAAATGGCGCCGCGCCAGCGCGCCGGCGGTACTGGCCTGCATGCTGGTGGGCTCGATCAGCTTCATCCTGCTCGGCGAGCTGGAACGCCACGGGCTGATCAGCTATCCGGCAGGCATCGACAACCTGATGATGGCCTTTGCCCTGGGCACGGTCACGCTCGTCGTGATGTGTCTGACCTTCAAGCCCAGCGGCTATGAAATCGAGCGTTTCGAGGAAATGAAGGGCCAGCGCATGTCCGAGATCACCATCGGCCGCTTTCTGGCCGACGATGCCAGCGGCGCTTCGCTGATTCGCGAATATCGTCGCGTGTGGATGGCGCTCATTGCCATGCTGGTGATCGCGGCCGGCCTGTGGGGCTATTTCTTCGTCCAGCTCGGTCTGTAAAAAGGGGCACGTCGCCTGATCCGGATCCCAGCGCAGCATCCGCTGGGCGGCTAATCAGACGCCGGACCGGCACAGCCTTGATTCGGTCCGCAGTTGCGCTGCGCTTCTGAACACGACCTGCGCGACGGCCCATGCTGGCCGTCCCGCGGCGTACGCCGCCGATCACGCCTTTCGCACATCGACACCGACCCCGGCGGCGGCGTGGCCATTGGCCTGCGCCCACCCGAACCGCGGTCCCGAGCCGCTGAGCGGACCGGAACGGCGCGCTTTTCAAGCGTCGGTCATCAACGCGTCATTTTCGCTTCCTAGAATCGCGTCGCAGTTTGCGCTGCAGGATTCCTGCAGGCTGGGGGGCGATCACAATGAAAATTTTTCTGGCCAGTGGTCTGGGGCTGCTGGTCGTGCTGAGCGCAATGCCGGTGCAGGCCAACCCGGATGTGATTTCGCGCGAGTACAAACTGATTCTCGATGCCAGCCGGTTCCAGTACCAGAACGAACAAAGTGATGTACTGAACCTGATGCAAGCAGCCAAACCGGCTATCGAAGATGCCATCGACCGCTCCGTCACAGGCACCGCCACCCTGGACCATGACCGACAGGTGCGTTTTTTCGACACCGCGGGTTCCTGCGTACTCGATCAGCTCGGCTACAGTTTTCGCGAGCGCCTGGAAAACGGCAACTCCGAAGTGACACTGAAATTTCGCAGTCCGGATCGCTACATCGCCGATTTCGAGGATCTTTCCTCCAGCACCAAGGGCGCGGACAGCAAACTGGAAGCGGATGTCGGCGCCACCAGCGACATGCCGTTCAAGGTGGTGTACAGCCATTCCACCAAGGCGCCTAACGGCCGCAAGCTCAATCGCATGAACGATATCCATGCGCATTTTCCCGGCTTCGAGGATGACTACGGCCTGGATGACGATCTGGCCCTGTCAGTGGTCGGTGATCTGACGGTGACCGAGCGCGTTTACCGCAATGTGGATATCGATCTGGGCCAGCACGACGGCGAGATCAGCATCACGCTCTGGTATGCCGGCACCCCGTCCGGCAACCAGGCACCGGCAGTGGCCGAGATTTCCTTCAAATATGAAGACCCATCCGCGGACTACACCCGAAAGGTCGTGAATCGTGCCCGGCAGGCTTTCGATGCCCTGCGTGGCCTGAGCGACTGGGTGGAGCCCGACGGCCAGACCAAAACCGCATTCGTCTATCAGTACGACAGCACTTTCTGTCAGCCCTGAAGTCCCGTCCTGAAAAATCGCAAGGAACGTTGCCGTGTTCAATAAAACCCTGATCGCCTCGGCCGTCGCCGCCGCTCTGCTTTCCGGTTGTAGTGATAGCTCGTCAAGTAACGGCGACACCGACACGGGCACGTCGCCCACCTCGCCGACCGACAATTTCCCGGCGCAAGGCGTGGCCCTACCCTACACGGTGCTGCGCTCCGATTTGATCGATGCCAACACCCAGCAACCCTTCGAAGTACGCAACGGCGGCTTCGGCTCCGCCATGACCGGCGACCCGGCCGACAACCGCCGTTTTTATGCGCTCACCGATCGCGGCCCCAATGCCAGCTTCACCGGCAGCCAGGGCAAGGGCAAGAAATTCCCCACCGCGGATTACACGCCCCGCATCGGGCACTATGAAGTCACCGCCGAGGGCAAGGTGGTGCTGCTCGATACCATTCTGCTCAAGCGCCCGGATGGCACCCTGATCACCGGCCTGCCTAACAGCAGCGCGCTGGGCGGCACCGGAGAGACGCCCTACAACGCCGATGGCTCCCCGGTACTGGAAAACCCGACCCAGCCCTATGACGCCGAAACCAACCCGCTGCGCCTGGACGATTACGGGCTGGATGGCGAAGGCCTGGTGGCGCTCAGCGACGGCTCCTTCTGGGTATCCGACGAGTATGGCCCGCACATCGTGCATTTCGATGCCGAGGGCAAGGAAATAGGCCGGATCAACCCGTTCGCCGATGACGAGCGTAACGATTACACCCTGCCGGCAGAGTTCGCCAATCGCCGTGCCAACCGCGGCATGGAGGGTCTGGCCATCACCCCGGACGAGAAAACCCTTGTGGGCGTCATGCAGTCGACCATGGATAACCCGGGCAAGAGCGTCCGTGACCTGGACATGACCCGTATCGTGACCATCAATCTGGACGATGGCAGCGTCGGTCAATACCTGTACAAGCAGGAAAAAAACCAGAACTCCAACTCCGAGCTGGCGGCGTTGAGCGCCACCCAGTTCCTGTTACTCGAACGGGACGGCAGCTTCCTGTATGGCGGTCCGGATGGCCCCGCAGCGGCCAATCCCGCCGCCCAGAAGACGGTTTTTCGTATCGATTTGAGCACAGGCACCAATCTGGAAACCATCGCCACCGGCGGCGAGCTAAGCCAGGACGCCGAACTGGGCTTGACCATCGACGGCAAGACGCTGGAAGAAGTGGTCCAGGCAGACGGCTGGGCCGGCCTGGCCGCCTACAATATCCTGCCCGTGGACAAACAGCTGGTAGTGGATATGGTGGCCCAGGTGAGCTACCCCCACGACAAGATGGAAGGCCTCTGGGTGATCGACAGCAACACCCTGGGCGTGCTCAACGACGATGACTTCGCCACCTGGTCCACGGACAGCGGCGAGCTGGAGCAAAAGATGCTCGACAGCAACACTATCGACGGCAACCGTCTCTACATCGTGCCCGCGGACCTGTCCGTCAAATAGGGCCTGTAAACACGGCCAGGGCCGGCCTGTTGCAGATGCGCAGGCCGGCCCCTGTTACGACGAGAGCGCTGACGCAGTGGTCGCTGCGGCACTGGGTCGAGGGCATCTCGACCGCTATCTGAGCCGCGAAGCGCGGCTCGCGCGTGCACGGATGCAAGCCCCGCCCGGATAGCCGTCGCTACGAGCACGCTCTACGTGAGTCGAGTCGCCTGTGCGCTATCGGCGCGCGGCCCGGCCGCGAACGCCAGGACCTGCTCGCCGATGTCAGGCACGCTTATCAAGGCGTTGCGATCGCTAGTTTATGCAGATCGCGGACAGCGAATCGTGTCGCGCGCGTTAGACTCTTGGCAGCGCCTGCGCGCTGTCGATTTCCCACGTTGCGAGAGATTCATGCTGCCCCAACTGACCGCCACCGAAGCCCGCGTGATCGGCTGCCTGATGGAAAAGGCCGTCACCACGCCGGATCAGTATCCGCTCACGCTCAACGCGCTGACCAATGCGGCCAACCAGAAATCATCGCGGGAACCGGTCATGGCGCTCAAGCCGGCCGAGGTACAACGGGCCGCTCGCGCCCTGCGCGATCGCAGCCTCGTGCATATCGAGGAGAACTTCAAAAACGGCGTGGAGAAGTACAAGCAGCGCCTGTGCAACACCACCTACAACGACCTGCAGCTCTCCAAGGGCCAGTACGCCGTGCTCACGCTGCTGCTGCTGCGTGGCCCGCAGACGCCGGGCGAACTGCGCGCACGCAGCGGCCGGCTGCACACCTTCGACGACAACGCGGCGGTGACGACCGCCGTGGGTGATCTGCTCGGCGAAGACGACAGCGCCCTGTTCGTGCAGCTGCCGCGTACGCCCGGCCGCAAGGAAGCCGAGCTCATGCACCAGCTGTGCGGGCCGGTGGATATCGCCGCCCATGCCCAGAAGGCCGCCGCGGCCCGCGGCGATGGCGGCGCCTCCCAGGGGCGGATCGCAGAACTGGAAACACGGATCCGCGAGCTCGAAGCCGAAAACGCCGAACTGCGTCAACGGCTCGGCGAACAGGGCTAAGACGCCCGCCAACCACCGAGCGGGCAAAACGATCCACGAATCGGGAGCAGATCATGTCGAACGGCGACATCACGGTTAAACCGATCACGGCCGAAGACAAGCACGCCTGGCTACCGTTATTTCGCGGCTACGCGGTCTTCTACAAGGCGCAGATCGATAGCGGAATCGAAGACGAAGTGTGGCGCTGGCTGACCGACCCGGCGCACGTGCTCGAAGGCTATCTGGCGTGGAACGCCGAGGGCAGCGCGGTCGGCCTGATTCATATCCGCGAATGCCCGCGCCCGTTGTCCGGCAAGATGATGGGCTTTCTCGACGACATGTTCGTCGACCCGCGCCAGCGTGGTACGGGCGCGGCGGATGCGCTGTTCGAGTTCATGCGCCAGACCGCCGAGGATCGCGGCTGGCCGGTGTTTCGCTGGCTCACGCAGCACTACAACTATCGCGGGCGCGCCTTCTACGACAAATACACCGGCAGCTCGAGCGACTTCATCATGTATCAGTGGACGTTCTGAGCGCCGCCTGGCCGGCCATCGCCCTGGACGAGCACCGTCGCCAAGGCCGGCGCTCGCCGGTGGCTTTGGCCCACGCACCAACCTAGCCCAATCACGCCAGAACGAGATTTCCAGAGCAGGCTTGGAACAAGGTCGCTGGACGTGCGGCTCGTCGATATCGCAGCCCGGATGAGGTGAAGCGGGTGAGCTGCCATCGCGCAACCAACTGAGACACAATGATTTAACGCTTACAAGCATCGTGGACTGAACACCGCGTATGCGGCAGGCTCTCGCGCTTTCCATACCCCAGAGTCAGCCCGATGCGCATTCACCAACCTCTCCAGGCCGCCCTGACCGCCCTGCTGCTACTGATCTGTTTCGCTTCCCATGCGCAGGCGCCTGGGGGCGACGCCGGGGCCACACAGATCAAGCTCGACGAAGACGTGCTATCGCGCCTGGAAGCGGCCCAGGCCGATATCGAAGCCCATGGCGGTGTCGAGGCGTTCGCCGAAGACGACGACCACCAGACCGGCTCGTCAACCATGCCCGAGACGATAGAACGCGTGGGTGCCAGTATCGACGCCGACCCGAAAAAACACGCTCTGGTCGATCGACACGGCTTCACCGGACGCAGCTTCATACGCGCCCATCTGACGCTGTTGCAGGCCAAGTACGCCGCGCTCATGGGCGAGGCAGGCCAGAAATCGGACATCGCCCGCCACAACGCGAAGTTCTACAAGGCCCATGAAGCACGCATCAAGCAGCTCATGGGCCAGCCGGATGATCGCTCGCAGGCCGATATCGATAAAACCGAAGAATCGGCGAAGCGATTCGGCGAAATGGACCCCGACGTACGCGAAGATTGCCACATGATCGCGGCCGGAATGCTGCCGCTGGTCCCGCTGGGCGCGCCCGGCAGTGCCGAAGTCGATAACCAGCATCTGCGCAAGGTCGCGGCGTCGCTGACCGAGACCGCAGGCCGTCTGAACCACGACTCGTTACGCGAGCAGATGAACACCATGGCGGATGTGCTGCGCAACGATCCCGGCCACGCCCCGCTCAAGTCGCCGCGTTTCAAGGCCGCCGTCGAGCAACTCAAGGCCTGGTCCGACGAGAACTGCTAGGGACTCGCCGACCCGTACGTATGTACCCGCCCGCCGGGCATGCGGCCAATACGGGCCGCATGTCCCTTGCCTGGGCTTTCAAGCGTATCGCAGCCGCAGGCAAAACAGCCTGCCCAAAGCGTGAACCCGGCGCATTCCGCCAAAGTTTTCGATTCACGTTAAACTGAGGTCCAAGCACAAACGTGTATCAATCACGCTTAGAAAGGGTTGCTAAAGCATGCTTAAAGTAGGTTTTGTTGGTTGGCGCGGCATGGTGGGCTCAGTGCTCATGCAGCGCATGCTGGATGAAAACGATTACGAGGGCATCGAGCCGGTGTTCTTTTCCACGTCGCAGGCCGGCCAGCCCGGCCCGGACATCGGCAAGGACGTACCGGCACTGCAGGACGCCAAGGACGTGGACGCGCTCAAGGCCATGGACGTGATCATGACCTGCCAGGGCGGCGACTACACCGGCGAAATGTACCAGCCGCTGCGCGACGCCGGCTGGGACGGCTACTGGATCGATGCCGCCAGCAAGCTGCGCATGGCCGAGGATTCGACCATCGTGCTCGACCCGGTCAACCGCGACGTGATCGAAAAGAACCTCGACCGCGGCACCAAGACCTTCTGTGGCGGCAACTGCACCGTGAGCCTCATGCTCATGGGCCTGGGCGGGCTGTTCGAGGCCGATCTCATCGAATGGATGTCGGCCATGACCTATCAGGCTGCCTCCGGTTCGGGTGCCCAGCACATGCGCGAGCTGCTGGTGCAGATGGGCCAGCTGCGCGACACCGTCGCCGACCAGCTGGATACGCCCTCCTCGGCGATTCTGGATATCGATCGCGACGTGACCGCCAAGATGCGCGATTCCAGTTTCCCGGTCGAACAGTTCGGCTACCCGCTGGCCGGCTCGGCCCTGCCCTGGATCGATTCACTAATCGACGAGACCGGCCAGTCCAAGGAAGAATGGAAGGCCGGCGCCGAATCCAACAAGATCCTCGGCCGCGACGGCAACCCGATCCCGATGGACGGGCTGTGTGTGCGTATCGGCTCGATGCGCTGTCATAGCCAGGCGTTCACCATCAAGCTCAAGAAGAACGTCTCCATTGAAGAAATCGAAGAGCGCATTGCGGCCCATAACGAGTGGGTGAAGGTCGTGCCCAACAACAAGGAAGCCACCCTCAAGGATCTCACCGCCACGGCCGTCTCCGGCACGCTGACGGTGCCGGTCGGCCGGCTGCGCAAGCTGGCCATGGGCGAGGAATATCTGGCGGCCTATACCGTGGGCGACCAGCTGCTCTGGGGTGCGGCCGAGCCGATTCGGCGCATGCTCAACATCGTGCGCGAACGCGCCTGATCGGGCGTTTATCGCCACCGGGCTATGTCCCGGCGCGCACACCGAAAGCCGGCCGCGGATTCCGTGGCCGGTTTTTTTTGTGCACGGCGCAAAACCCGGCTCAGGAATAGGCGGTGGGCTCCGGGTATTGACCGAGCAACGCCCACCGCCCGAGATCGCGCAGCTTGTAGTCGATCGGGTCGTGCAGGGTATGGGTGCGCGCATTGCGCCAGAAGCGATCAAGATTGCGGTGTCTGGCCACCGCGGCCGTGCCGGCAAGTTCGAACAGCTCGCTGCTGGCCTGCAGGGCAATATCGTGGGCACAGACCTTGGCTTCGGCCACCGCAATCGCCACGCTGCCCCGCTCGCCTTCGCTGATCGAGCCGGCGGTGCCGAGGGCAACCTCGTACATCGTATCCAGCCGCCGCGCGGCCGAATCGGCCAGCGCCTCGGCCGCCCGCAGGCTCGCCCAGAGCCGCCCGTAGCGATGCTGCAGATAGGGATCCTCGGCCGCCGTATCGACATCGGCCGCCGCCCAGGCGCGCGAGCGCTCACGGGTCAGCGCCCCGGCCTTGCCGATCGCGCCGACTGCGATACCGGTATAAAGATTGACCAGCACGAGCTGGGCCATGCAGCTGCGCAGCTGCATGGCCGGCGTCTGGGCCTGGCCGGCGGCGACAAGGACCTCGTCGGCCCGTACACGGACGTGGTCGAAGCCGACGGTGCCGCTGTCGGTCTGGCGCTGACCGATGGCATCCCAATCGCCATGGACCGTCACCCCCGCCCGATCGGCCGGGATCGCGGCGATCACGAGGCTGTCGGTCGCCGCGTCAACGGCCGAGACGGTGAGCATATCCGCCCCCACCGAGCCGGAGCAGAAGCCCTTGTCGCCGCTGAACACATAGCCGCCGGCATCGCTTGCCACAGCCCGGCAACGCCGATCACGCGGGTTGAGCGCGTTGCCCCAGAACCAGCGCGCCGAGATCGTGCGTTGCAGAAGCCGGTCGACCTGGGCCGGCGCGCCATACAGCCGCAGCGTGGCCACCTGCAGATGATGGAAGGCAAAGACGTGAGCCAGGGCGGAGTCCGCGGCGGCGAGCTGGCGCACGATGGCGAACAGCGCCGGCCAGCCCATGCCGGCGCCGCCGTGCTCGCGCGGGACCGACAGGCCCAGCAGGCCCGATTCGCGGATCAAGGCGTACTCGGCCGCGGCATGGCCCCCTTCGCGGTCGCGTTCGCCGGCGGTGGCATCCAGCCGCTCGGCCAGCTGCGTGGCAATCGCCGCCCAGTCGTCCGCGGCCGCGGTGATGGGCGGATAAGGGTGCGGTTGGGCGGCCTCAGGCCGGGGCCGGACATGCGCCCGTTCGATGAGAGGTATGGCCATGACGATCAGCCGGCTGCCTTGCGAAGCCATTCGCCGGGCGCGGTGGCGAATACGGTTCGCCCGCGGCCCGGCTCGACGCGGCGCAGCGCCAAGGGCTGAGCCGTGCTCGGCCGCAGGTGGCTGGCGAGTTCGTCCGCGGCCGCGTCGAGGCGTTCGCGTATGCCCGCCTGGATGCGGTAACGGTCGTCATCGCGTACCAGATCGGGCCCGCTGGCATAGACGCCGCCGAGCACGCGGTCCGCGCCCAGCGAGGCCAGCACCGGCTTGAGCGCATAGTCGAGCGTGAGCAGATGATGGGGCGAGCCGCCGGCAGCGATCGGCAGCACGCTCTTGTCGCGCAGGCCGTTCTGCGGAATGAGATCCAGCAACAGCTTGAGCGCGCCGGCAAAGGAGGACTGATACACCGGCGTTGCCACCACCAGCGCATCGGCGGCGGCGACCGCCTGGATATAGCGCTGAACCGCCGGCGCGCGGGTATTCGCATAGACCAGCGACGCTGGTTCGAAGGCGTTGAGGTCGAATACCTCGGTGCGGGCGTCATGCGCGACAAGCCGTGCGGCCACGTATTCGATGAGCGTGGCCACGCGCGAGGGCGTGCTGGGGCTGCCGGCGAGAAGTACGATATTCATGAGATCTTCCTTGTCGTATGTCGAAAACGGATGGGGTGAAGGCCGACCGCGACGCGGTCAGGCATCGCGGTCGATTCCGATGTGGCGTGCGTTGCGCCAGGCAGACCGCGGCCTAGAACGAGGCCGCCCGGGCCGCTTCGAACGGCTCGCGACGGGTCGCATCAGCCGCGTTCTCGCGGTTGACGAACGCCCTGCGATAGCGCGCTGCGGGATGCGTGTCCGGCACCCGGGGCGAAGGGCTGTCCAGCAGGTTTTCGCGCAGGGTTTCACCGGCATAGCCGTCACGCAGGCGCCCGCGGCGAGCGAGCTCCGGCACCACCCATTCGATGAAGTCCGCGAAGGTGCCGGGCGTCACCGCATAGGCCAGGTTGAAACCGTCCAGGCCGCCCTCGTCCACCCAGCGTTCCAGTTCGTCGGCCACGGTTTGCGGCCCGCCGACCAGCACCGGGCCGATGCCGCCGATGCTGCGCTGTTCGACGATATCCCGGGGCGTCCATTGCCGGTTCGGGTCCGCCTGGGTGAGCATCGCCAGCACCGAGCGAATCGCGTCGTTGTCGATGGCCTCCAGGGGCTGGTCTGGGTCGAACCGGGAGAAATCCACGCCGGTCCAGCCGCCAAAGAACGACAGCATGCCGTCGCCGCTGGCATAGGCCTGATACTCGCCGTATTTGGCCCACGCGGCTTCGTCGGTCTCGGCCGTGATGACCGTAAGCAACGAAAATATCTTGAGATGGTTCCGATCACGCCCGGCATCCTCGGCCTGGCGACGGATGCTCTCTGTCAGCGTGGCGGATTGGGCAATCGTGGCCGGGGCTACGAACACCCCTTCGGCATGTTGCGCGGCAAAACGCTGGCCACGCGGCGAGGCCCCGGCCTGAAAGATCACCGGCGTGCGCTGGGGTGACGGCTCGCACAGATGAATGCCGGGCACCTTGAAGTAGCGGCCTTCGTGGCCGATCGGGTGCACCTTGGTGGGGTCCGTGAACACGCCCTTGTCGCGATCGCGTACGACGGCGTCGTCCTCCCAGGAGCCTTCCCAGAGCTTGTAGGTCACGTCCAGGAATTCGTCCGCCAGGTCGTAGCGTTCGTCGTGGGCAATCTGCTGCTTCAGGCCAAGGTTCACCGCCGCACTGTTGAGATACGAGGTCACCACGTTCCAGGCCACGCGGCCCTTGGTCAGGTGATCCAGCGTCGAGAACTTGCGGGCCAGCGCGTAGGGCTGCTCGTAGGTCAGCGCCGCCGTGACCCCGAAGCCCAGACGTTCGGTGACCGCGGCCATCGCCGAAATCTGCATGAACGGGTCGTTGACCGGCACCTGATCGGCATCGATAAGCGATGTTTCCACCGAATCACGATAGACGTCGTAAACGCCCAGCACGTCGGCAATGAACAGCGAATCGAAGCCGCCGGATTCGAGCAGGCGGGCCAGATCGACCCAGTAGTCCAGATCCTTGTAGGTATCGGCGCGGTTGTCGGGATGACGCCAGGTGCCTGCCGCCTGATGGCTCACGCAGGTCATGTCGAAGGCGTTGAGGATGATGCGTTGGCTCATGTCGAGCGGCCTCACGAATGTAAAACGTGGGCCGAACGATAGGCAGCAGGCGCCGCCAGCGGAAATACGAATCGCCGCTTAACTTGTCACGAATTTCGATTAAGCCGCGCCAGGCCCCGCCCCGAACGCCTCATCGCGGCGGCGCATAACAATAGTGCTAATAAATATTATTTAGGAATATAAAACCTGATCTATATTCCTATGAACGCTTGACGGGTTCTCTTGGCGATGAATATTCAGCAACTGCGGCTCGTGCACGAAACGGTGCGCCAGGAATTCAACCTCACCCAAGCCTCGGCCGCGCTCAACACCTCGCAGTCGGGCGCGAGCAAGCATATTCGCGACCTCGAAGCCGAGCTGGGCATCGACGTGTTCGAGCGCAAGGGCAAACGCCTGCTCGGGCTCACCAACGAAGGCCAGATGCTCATCGACCTGGTCGAACGCATCGTGCTCGACGTGGAAAACCTGCGCCGCAGTGCCCAGCAGCTCACCCACGAGGACGAAGGCCAGCTCACCATCGCCACCACCCATACCCAGGCGCGCTATGTGCTGCCGCCGGTCATTCGCGAGTTCAAGCAGGCTTTTCCCAAGGTGCATCTGGAGCTGCACCAGTGCTCGCCCGAGGAGATCGTCTCGCTGCTCAAGGCCGGCAAGGTGGATATCGGTATCGCCACCGAAGGCCTGGCCCAGCAACGCGATCATCTGGCCTGCTTTCGCTTCTACGACTGGCACCACGCCGTGGTCGTGCCCGACGGGCACCCGCTGGCCGACGGCACACCGCTCACGCTGGAACGCATCGCCGGCTATCCGCTGATCACCTACCACCGCAGCTTCACCGGCCGCGAACGGCTCAACCGCCTGTTCGCCGATGCCGGCATCGAACCGGACTTCGTGCTCACCGCGCTCGACGCCGACGTCATCAAAACCTATGTCGAGCTCGAACTCGGCGTGGGCCTGATCGCCTCCATGGCCTACAACGAACAACGCGACCAGGGCCTCACGCTGATCCCGGCCGAACACCTGTTCCCCGTCAACACCAGCTATATCGCCCTGCGCCGCGGCTATTTCCTGCGCGGCTATGCCTACAAGTTCCTCAACATCTGCCGCGAAGACCTCACGCTGCAGACCGTACGCGGCCTGCTCGACAAGCAGGCCGCCTGAGCCGCCGCCTTATTCCACAGAGCGAATAGCAAAGCGATTTTTCAACGTTCTATCGACACCACCCCGCCCCTAACCTTGGCACTCGACACCCCGTCGCTGGACGCGACAGGCAAGCCCGGCCCCGGCCGGTTGGAGAACGACCCATGTGCGTACTGATTCACAAACCCGCCGGCGTTGCCGTACCCGAGCCGATCATCCACTCGGCGGCCCTGCACAATGCGGACGGCTGGGGCGTGATGGGCCATACCGCGAGCGGCGAAACCGTGCTCGAACGCCATGTCGACGTCGATGCCACACGCACCATCGACTTTCTGCGGGCACATACCGATTCCGAGCTGGCGATCCACCTGCGCCGGCGTACCCATGGCGATGTGAACGCCTGCAACGCTCACCCCTTCGAGATCGAACCCGGCCTATACCTCATGCACAACGGCAGCTTCGCCCTGCCCATCCGCAACCCGGCCTACTCCGATACCTGGCACCTCGTGCACGACATCCTGCGCCCGCTCGCACGCCGGCATCGCGGCCTGATCGCCGACCCAGCCTTTCTACAGCTCATCTCCGCCGTCGCCGGACCCGACAACCGACTGATCCTGTTCGACGCCAAACGGGCGAAGTTCCACGTCGTCAATCGCCAGATCGGCGTAGACCATGCGGGGTTATGGATTGGGAGTTTGAGGTGGTTGGACGCGGGGTTGTTTGAAGCGGCTGCCGTAGGACGTGCTGCGTGAGGCTTTACGTTTCGCTGGACTTGGCGGAGTTAAATATACTGTCACGGAACCCCAAGAGGCTCAGTTACCGGCCGAATCGCAGCAGCGCTTAAGGCAGTCAACTGCAGCGAATTTTATACGTAACTAGCGTTCAAACTCTGATTAGTAAATGCCCCATTTTATGCGCTTTTGTATGGAGGTAAGATCTAGATTCGTCCGTCGAATCAATTTCTAAGGGCTCTCGCTCGACTTCAATTCCTGCACCCCGCAGCCCCTCGATTTTTCTTGGATTGTTGGTTAATAGCTTGATGTTGAGGAACCCGAAAAACTTTATCACTTCGGATACTCGTTCGTAACTTCTAGGATCTTGAGGCAAACCTAATTTCCGGTAAGCATCCGACGTATCCAACCCCTCCTTTTCACCAAGAGCCATGCCGCGCAACTTGTTAAGTAGACCCGCCCCCCTTCCATCGCAGAGCATATATATCAGGTAGCCGCCTCGGTCACCAATTAAGCGCTGGCTCTTAGCTAGTTGAGCATGACAATCACAATCGAGGCTACGAAAAATTTCTGCCGTATAACACGCGCTTTGGACGCGGATCAGCGGAATATTCACAAACTGTCTATTTTGGGTATTCGGATTAGCTGGTTGATTTCGTCACGGAGAGTGAAGCGACAAGATAAAATCCTCATCGGAAGATCTGGTTGGTATAGATATATCAGTAGTGATTAATACAAAATAGTAGTATCCTCTACATCATGTCGTGGTTGTTGCTAATACTCTCTCTCCCCACCGAGAATGCGACGGTGCGCATGCGGGCCTGGCGCTCCATCAAGGCATGGGGTGCGGCGTCACTGCGCGATGGTGTCTATGTGCTGCCCGCCGGCCCTGATCATGTCGAGAGGTTGGAGGCAGTCGCCGGCGACGTCCGTGAGGCCGGGGGCGTCGCCTACGTGCTACCCACTGACGGCCCGGAAGCCGATGCATTCCCCGCCCTGTTCGATCGCTCGGACGACTACGAGACATTGCGCTCGGCCATCGCGGAACTACGGGCAACGCTGTTGCCAGAATCGGCGATGGATGTCATGAAGGAGACGCGCAAGCTGCGTAAACGCTTCACACGACTGTCACAAATTGACTTTTTCGCTGGCGCTGCCCGTGATCGAGTTGACCGGGCGTTACAGGAACTGGAAACCAACGCTAATCGAGTTTTGTCGCCTGATGAACCATTACCTGCTTCAGGCTCTATCCATCTTCTCGAACGTGCCGATTACCAGAGCAGGCTCTGGGCAACGCGTCGTCGGCCTTGGGTGGACCGCCTGGCCAGCGCTTGGTTGATTAAGCGATTCATCGATCCCAAAGCGCGCTTTCTGTGGCTGGGTTCTCCAGACGACTGCCCCCAGGAGGCGCTGGGCTTCGATTTCGACGGGGCGACCTTCACTCACGTGGCTGACAAGGTCACCTTTGAGACATTGCTGGCGAGTTTTGACCTGCGCCCGGTGGCGCTGCAACGGATTGGGAAACTGGTGCACTACCTCGATGTGGGCGGCCATCAGCCACCCGAGGCCGCGGGGGTTGAGTGCGTATTGATGGGCCTCCGCGAGTCCCACAGCGATGATGACCAGCTATTGCTGGCTGCCAGCGCGGTATTCGACAGCCTCTACACAACCTACACAAAGGAGAATTAACCATGCCGGAGTCCCCCCGTTCGACCCCTTCACCCGACAGGCCCCGTCAAGACACTGCCGTGTCCTCGGATGGCAACCTTAACGAATTCGGCCACCAGATTTCGTTCGGGGAAGCCGTGCGTGTGTGGCTGCGGATCGCAATCCTTAGTTTCGGTGGTCCGGCTGGCCAGATCGCCGTCATGCACCGTATTCTGGTGGATGAAAAGCGCTGGGTCAGTGAGAGTCGATTCCTGCACGCCCTGAACTACTGCATGGTGCTGCCGGGGCCGGAAGCCCAGCAGTTGGCTACTTACATCGGCTGGCTGCTGCATGGCGTCAAGGGTGGGCTCGTGGCCGGCGGGCTGTTTGTATTACCCGGTTTTTTGAGCATCCTGGTGTTGAGCGTGCTTTATGCGGGATTTCAGGACGCGACCTTGGTGCAGGCGCTTTTCTTCGGCATTAAAGCGGCGGTGTTGGCGATCGTGATTCAGGCCGTCATCCGGATCGGTAAGCGAGCGCTCAAGAATGCCTATATGTACACACTGGCGACCACGGCTTTTATTGCGATCTTCTTTTTTGCCGTGCCATTTCCGATAGTGATACTGACGGCTGCTTTCATTGGTTTGTTGGGAAGGTATGTAGATCCAGAACGTTTTACGATTATCAAGGGGCACGATGCCCCGGAAGAGGCTGACCATGCGATCGACACCATGATCGATAGCGGCGAAGCAAACCACACAAAGGCAACACGTAACCGGGCATTTAAAGTGCTCGCGGTCTGGCTGCCGTTGTGGTTCGCACCGCTTATTGTTTTGCTTATGACGCTGGGGTATGACGATGTCTTCACCCAGATAGGGCTCTTCTTCAGCAAGCTGGCCGTCGTCACCTTTGGTGGCGCCTATTCGGTATTGGCTTATATGGCACAGGAGGCCGTGCAGAATTACGGCTGGCTTGCACCAGGGGAAATGCTGGATGGCCTGGGCATGGCAGAAACCACGCCCGGCCCCCTTATTCAAGTAGTGCAATTTGTAGGTTTTATGGGCGCCTTCCGGGATGCCGGACTGCTCGATCCCTTTACAGCGGGTATTCTCGCATCGCTTCTGGCGACCTGGGTCACCTTTATTCCCTGTTTTCTGTGGATATTTCTGGGCGCGCCCTATGTGGAAACGCTTCGCGGAAATCAGGCAGTAAGCGCGGCACTGTCGGCGGTGACCGCTGCCGTAGTAGGCGTCATGCTGAATCTGGCCATCTGGTTCGCTGTACATGTAGCCTTCGGTGAGGTGAATACGGTTCGGTCCTTTGGTATACAGTGGCTGTTACCGACATGGCACAGTATTCAGATCGCCAGCGTTGTGCTGGCTCTGGGCGCCTTTATTGCCATGCTGCGTTTCAAGGTGGGCATGTTGCCGGTGATTTTCGTCAGTGCGCTGCTGGGTATCATTTATTACCTGTTATTCGGAGGCGCTCCAGCATCGTAAAGAGCTAACCGATGCGATTAGTATCCGGTTTGCCAGTTTGAACCTCAAACAATTTGAAACCCAATCGAAAATTAAATAATGGAGGATAACTATGAAAAATCATCCGCTTAAAATATTTATTATCACCGCTCTGCTGATGCAGGCGCCAGTCGCTTTCGCAGATGCGCCAAGCGATATTAATCCAGAAATCATCAGTAAGGCTACGGACACACAGGCGACGGTCAAACCGGACGGCGTAGTACGCATCGGCTGGCAACGCGATGCCGTGCCGGTCGTGGTAGACGGGATAAAGCTTCCGACACCAGCAGGCTTGGGCAGTTGGGCTGCGTTCAAGGCAGTTCCGGATGGCGGTGTGATGCTGATGGGAGACACGGTGGTATTTGAGGATGAAATCACTCCGGCGATGGATGCGGCTTTCGCCCATGGCCTCGAAATCACCGCGCTGCATAACCACTTCGTGTTTGACCGTCCTCCGGTTTATTTTATGCATATCGGTGGCCACGGACAGAGCGCTGAAAAGCTTGCCGAAGGCGTCAAGGCCATGTGGGATGCCATAAAGAAGGTTCGCGAGAAACACGTCACACCGGTAGAGCGCTTTCCTGGCAGTGTGCCCGAAATCACCGGGGAGTATGACACAGCGTCGCTGGAAACCATTTTGGGTGCCGAAGGCAGTCTCAATGGTCAGGTATTAAAATTTACTTTTGGGCGCAGTGCTTCCATGCATGGCACTGAGTTTGGCGCATCAATGGGACTGTCGACCTGGGCAGCATTCTCTGGCAATAAGGATCATGCGGTCGTCGATGGGGATTTCGCCATGACTGCTGGTGAGGTTCAACCTGTTATGCACGCTCTGCGCGACGCCGGTATCCATATTGTTGCCTTGCATAATCACATGATTGGCGAGACGCCGCCCTATTATTTCTTGCACTACTGGGGTAACGGCGATCCTGAGGTATTGGCACAGGGGCTTCATGCTGCATTAGAAGCCCAAGAAAACGCCGGCACAAGCCATTAAAGGAACATAACGTCGACTTGCGAATGCTGAAGCTACCCGACAATATTCTTCATCTTCCCGAATATCGCGTAATAAATATCAAGGAGATGGACGGCTGGCTCCACTTCCAAGTTGATGCGCTCGATCCCGCTGCCTGCGAGGAATGCGGCGTGCAGGGTGAGTTTGTACGGTTCGGCAAACGTGATGTTCCCTATCGCGATCTCCCCATCCACGGCAAGCGGGTCACCCTCTGGGTGATCCGTCGCCGATACACCTGCCGGGCCTGTAACACCACTTTCAGGCCCCGGTTACCGGAGATGGTGGATGGCTTCCGCATGACGTTGCGGCTACATGAGTACGTGGAGAAGGAATCTTTCAACCACCCCTGCACCTACGTGGCTGAGCAGACTGGCTTGGACGAGAAGACGGTGCGAGACATCTTCAATACTCGCGCCGAGTTCCTGAGCCGCTGGCACCGCTTCGAGACGCCCCGCATTCTGGGTATTGACGAGCTTTACCTGAACCGGCACTACCGCTGCATCCTGACCAACATTGAGGAAAAGACTTTGCTCGAACTACTGCCCACCCGGCGTCAGGATGTAGTGGCCAACTATCTGATGAAGATGAAAGACCGTCAGAAGGTCGAGATCGTCAGTATGGACATGTGGAATCCCTACCGGGCAGCGGTCAAGGCAGTGTTGCCGCATGCCCGTATCGTGGTAGATAAGTTCCATGTGGTGCGCATGGCTAACGATGCCCTGGAGAAGGTGCGCAAGGGCCTCCGGAAGGAACTGAAGTCCTCCCAAATTCGAACCCTCAAGGGTGATCGAAAGATACTCCTAAAGCGGGCTCACGACATTTCGGACCGTGAACGGCTCATCATGGAGACCTGGACCGGGGCCTTTCCTCAACTTCTAGCTGCCTACGAACACAAGGAGCGGTTTTACCATATCTGGAGCTGCACCAACCGAAGTGATGCCGAGAAAGCGCTGACTGCTTGGATTGACGACATCCCGCAAGGGCAACAGGCAGTCTGGAAGTGCCTCGTCAGCGCCGTCAGTAACTGGCGTGAGGAGATGATGGCCTACTTTGAGAATGACATCCCGATCACTAACGCCTTCACAGAATCGATCAACCGACTAGCTAAAGACAAGAACCGCGATGGGCGCGGCTATTCGTTCGAGGTCATGCGAGCCCGGATGCTTTATACCACCAAGCACAAGAAGAAGTCACCGCAGACGAAAGAATCCCCGTTCCTGGACGGAGCAATCAAGACTTACAGCATGGGACTCTTTGAGTCTGAGTATAACTTCGGTGTCGATTTATCAACCTTCTGGGAGGACTAAGATGGGATTGGATCGGAAGGTCACATCAACCACTTAATCCGAATACCCTCTATTTTCAAGAACAAGGATATTATCTTCTTCGTGGCGACCCCAAGAAAAACAGTGAAAATCGAACTCACCAAATTTCGTTCTAAGTATCGTTGACGAATGTTCCATCTTGTATTTTACTCAAGTGATATTTTCCGGACTTGGAACTATCGGAAGCCAGGCGTAGTGAGCATCTAACGCGATCTTGCTAACTCTCTCAACTAGAAGCTTATCTGGATCACATTTTTCAGCGTAATCGCCGACACCGAAACGGTACTTTTGAAGATTATCTTCAAGCTCCCGTTGCGATGTCCGATAAAGCGACCAAAGTTGTTGGGGCTTGCGTAACTGCAACCAGCCAGTAGAAAACGCGACACAAACTGAGAGCAAACTCGGAATAACTTTACCTAGCCAGAAGTCAAAGGCTGGCAAACCGATAGCTTCAGCTATCCCGGGGCCTAAGTTCACGAAGATGGGAACGAGCAATGAGCCACCCATCGCTGCCCAAAAGCAGAGCATTGACTCATTTTTATTATGAGTTGCTTTTTCCTTAAAGCCACCAATTACAGCAACGCAAAAGTCTTCTGGAGACTGCTGCTTTGCTTCGACTTGGGTGGCCAGCTTTTTCCTCCTCCACATCTAGGCACCCTCCCGTAGTTTCCCACGGCGTATCACGCTCGTCGTGAAGGACGCATCTGGAGTTAAGCGCGTCGCGGAAAATGCGTCCCGCTCAACGGGGCTGTTAGGCGAACCCAATCTACTGGCCTCGAATTTTGAATGCTTTCCTGAGTTGATAGACCTCATTTGGGATATCGCCAGGGTCATTCGGTATGGGTGAGGGGTTAAACCTTGCCTCACGAACCTCCTGAATGAGAAGAGGAACAAATGTTTCAGATACGCCCTGAGTTGGTTGGCCGACGCGGGTGATGATGTCAACTTCAATACATAGGCCTGCTGCCGCTTTGAATGGTGCTCGTTTCAGGGCGTTTTCGAATTGGTCTTTTAGTTGTTTAGGCAAGCCGGCAGTGAGTTCACCCAGCATATCGGGGTGGAAGTCGAAGCTAGCATAGTGATCTGTTCCCCCGATGTCACAACAACAACCTGTTGTCATCAATTCGTCGTCAATTTTGGCGAACAAGTTTAGTCGCGCCCCGGGCAGGACCACCTCGCTTCCAACAGGCAAACCCATTCTAACTAACGCCGTTCCCAAGTCTGGAGCAAACTTTCTTAGAGCTGGTTCTAGCAAGTACCTCGGAGTAAGATATTTCTCGATATCGTCCCATCGAGATTCGAACTCCTCAAAGGGCAATGAAAACACCGGCTCGAAGCTATTCATATCAAAGATGGTTAGCTCCAACCCGTTACAGAGCCCAAATTCGGCGACTTTTACTTCAGGATGAAATGCGTAGCTGTAAGTTTGCTCAACGTGCTTGGGATCAATGGTGCTTTGATTCGGCGCTTTAGCATCCAACACGAACACTGGGCGATTATTCGCGTACAGCATGTAATCCGGAATGATAGTGACAGGATGCTTGCGCGTACCTACGCGAATAAACGGGTTTTTCAGCGCCGGACTTCGTGCCGCACGGTTTGTCCCCACCGTGCCATACCCGAGTTTCGCGATTATCGGCGCGATTATCAATTCCCGGACTGAATCCTCCTTAAAAGATTCATCCTCGATCACCGAACGGTCTATATCGTGAAACATCGTAAATTCGCCTTACGCCTAATGCCGACGCTCAGTTTTTGCCGGAGCAGGCGCAGCCTGTGGTGGGAACCCGAAGCGCGCCAGCGCTTTGGACGGTCAACTGAAGAGTTTCGTTAGATATCTAGCTATAACCGATCCAAATCACGGCGACAAATCCGAACGTATTCATCTCTTAACTCCGGAAAATTCGGACGATCTTCTTCCTCGTCCTTTTCGAAATGATTCAGGACGCAACTAGCAATGTTGCGAGATGAGGCACCGACCTCAGTCGAGTGAAACCATATTTGGCTTTCTAGGGCGACGAGCTTTCTCACCTCTTCGGAAATAACTCCTTTTCTTTCAAATGATAGAAGCATTAATCGGCTTGCTTCCGCAAGAAATTCTGCGTAAAGGCTATACCGACGTTCCGTTTCACGGTCGCGGCGCTCCAATTTCCATTCAATTTTACGAACAGATCGAGTCGACAAGTATGATAAAACGCCACCCACTATAGAACCGATAAAAGCGGCGCTTACGCCGATCAATGCAGCAAGTATTTCACTGTCCATACTCTGCGCCCTAACGCCAGCCAGACTACATATATCCATTACTAAATATATAAGCATCCATATCTATATTTCTCCGACGATACGTTCGATCAGCCCGACGATCAGCGTGAGTTCTTTGGTCACGCCGCAGGTGCTACTCGAAGCTTTTTTTCCGGCCTCCACCGGTGCCTTGTTGGCGAACGGTTTCACGCGGCGCCTTCTCGTCATAGCCAATACGCAGCAGAACCGGCTCATCGGCCGTACGTTCCATCACATGTGTTTCCCGGCTGCCTGCCGGATGCCATGGCCCAGTCTCTTCGATGAGTTCGACGGCCTTGTACCGCGTTTCAATGGAAGCGTCGTATCGATAGCGCACCCAAACCAGCCGCTCGCCATACTTTTTGAGGAGCGCTTTGGTGCCGATCTGGCCGTGCTGCAGATTGAGTCGAGTTTCCAAGTGCGTCCCCTCGCCTCGGCTTCTTCACGACATTAGCGGATTTCTCGTGCGTGTGAAATGCGCTTATGGGCCCGACGGGCGGACCTGCGGCCAATATCTAACGCATTTCCAACTTGGCAATCCGGGGACAGCATATTCAATTCACAGACCGACTGGTCGACTCGGATCGGCGTAAGCAGATGGCAATAGGCAAAGTATATTCGGCATCGTATGCACACCGCTCTGATCGCGTAAGAAAGCCGGCGCGTGCGGCCCCGACGCTTGCGCCGGGCACTCGGCATCGGCCAGTATTCGAATAGGCCTTGTTGGAGCCGTTCGCATGACCGATTACAACGCCACGGCCCTTGCCAAAATCCGCCAGGCCTTCCAGGCCGTCTACAGCCAGCATGGCCGACTCCTGGCGGTTGAAACACCCCTCGGCGAAGAAGCCTTCGTAGTCGAACGCATGCACGGGCGTGAAGCTATCAGCGAGTGCTTCGAGTTCGTCATCGACTGTACCGCCCCGTCGGCCCATTTCGAACTCAAATCCCTCATCGGCCAGCCCATGACACTGCGTCTGGCCCAGGCCAGTGGGAGCCCGCGGGCCTGGCACGGCTATATCACCCAGGCCGGCTTTCTCGGCGCCGATGGTGGGTTGGCCCGCTATCGGCTGCATCTGCAGCCCTGGCTTTCGTTTCTCTCTCGCCGGCGTAACTGTCTCGTCTTTCAGGATCTCGACGCGCTCGAGATCATCGAACGCATCTTTGCCGATTACCCCCAGGCCGACTACGCCGTCGATGTCAGCCAGACACTGGCGAAACGTCCGCGCTGTACCCAGTACCGAGAAACCGATCTGGCTTTTGTTGAACGCCTGCTCGCCGAAGAAGGCCTCAGCTTTCATTTTCGTCACGATCCGAACGCCTCGGCGGCCGATACCGAACACGGCGCCAGTCACGGCCCGCAGCTGCGCATTTTTGATTGCCAGGCCGACGCGCCGGATGTAGAGCCGGCTACGATCCGGTTTCATCGTATTTCTGCCGCTGAAACCGAAGATGCCATCACCGTATTCAGCGCCCGGCGGGCGCTGGCCCCCAATACCGCCACCTTGTCAGCCTGGGATGCCTTCAAGCTCAAAGCCCACGCCGCACAAAGCGAGCAGGCCGCCCCCGATCTACCGGGGCTGGAACTCTACGACGGCAGTCGCAGCAGCTGGCGCCATCAAGACGAAGCCGGCATCACCCAAAGCGTCGATAACGCCCTCGCCGCCGCCCGTCTGAAAAGCATCAGCGCCTCGGGCACGGCCAGTGCGCGGCAGCTGGCGGCCGGCTGTGCCTTTACGCTCACCGACCATGCCAGTGACGACGGCCGCTATGTGCTCTGTGCGGTCGAGCATCGCGCGGCCAACAATCTGGGTGCGCATCTCGCCCATCTGCTGGGCACGACCGATATCGAGTTCGGCAGCTATCGCAACGCCTTTGTATGCGTGCCGGATACCACCGCCGTGGTGCCCACCTTCATCGCGGCCCCACAAGCCGCCGGCCCGGAAAGCGCCCTCGTGGTAGGCGTGGCCGATGAAACCCTGACCAGCAACCGTGATCATCGCGTCAAGATCCAGTTCCCCTGGCAACGCGGCGAGCAACCCACGCCGGGCGGTCTGCGTGAAACCCATAGCAGCGCCAATCCGCAGGGCAATGCCCCGGGCGATGAACGGGCCGGCACCTGGGTGCGGGTGGCCGAAGGTCTGGCCGGCCCCAACTGGGGTGATCATTTCACGCCGCGTATTGGCAGTGAAGTGCTGGTGGATTTTCTCGACGGCGATTTCGATCAGCCGATCATTACCGGCCAGTTCTATAACGGCAGCGACGCGCCGCCCTTTGCCGCCGGCGCGAACAGCAACGCGAACCACCCCGGCACGCTCTCCGGCACCCACGATCGCGCCCTGGATGGCAGCGGCCATAACCAATGGGTGCATGACGATGCCCCGGGTCAGCTCAGAACGCGCCTGGCCACCACCCAGGCCGACAGCGCCCTCAATCTGGGTTATCTGATCGATCAACAAGGCGCATACCGCGGCGCCTATCGCGGCCAGGGCGCCGAGCTCAAAACCGCCGGCTGGGCCGCGCTGCGCGCGCCCGAAGGCCTGCTCGTATCCAGCAGCGCGCGTTCGCGCGCCACGTCCACCGCCCAGGATGTCAGCGAAGCGGTCGGCCAGCTCAAAGCCGCACAGGAACGCGCGACGAGCCTGTCGGATGCGGCGAGCGCTCAGAGCGCGACCGGGCTGAACGCCAACAGTGCCCAGGCCGACTTCACCCAAGCGATCGATCCCAACGCCGACGGCGTTTATTCCGGGCCCGTCGGTGGCCACGATCATCGCAAGGCGGCATCCGGGAAAAGATCGGGCGGTGATCCCGCCGAGCGCTTCGCCAAACCCTTCGTGTTCGTCGACAGCCCAAGTACCGTCGCCTTCACCACCCCGGCCTCGCAGCTGCACTATGCCGGCCAGAACACCCATGTCACGACCCAGGGTGAAACCCAGCACACGGCCGGCGCGACTTACAGCAGCGTGGCCGGGGCTACCACCAGCCTGTATACCCACGACGGTGGCGCCCAGGCCGTGGCCGCGAACGGCCCGCTGAGCCTACAGGCCCACGACGACACGCTGGAGATCCTGGCCGACGACAGCGTGACCGTGACCAGTAGCAGCGATACGGTCAACGTCTTCGCCCAGAGCAAGATCGTGCTGACCTCCGGGCAGTCCACCGTGACGCTCGAAGGCGGCAATATCACCTTCGCCTGCCCGGGCACGTTTACCGTTAAAGGTGGGGCGCATGGGTTTGTGGGGCCGGCCAGTCAGCCGGCGCAGATGCAAGGATTGCCGACCGGCAATGTATCGCTACAGAACGTGTCATTTAATACTGCGAGCGGGAATCCATTTGTTCAGCCAAGCGACGAAGACAGTGAAAAAAATACACACTCCGAATGTGACTTGCGGCGTAAACGAAGAGATCTCGCGCGCAGTCAATTAAATTTGCAGGTGTCTCGTTACACTGCTACTAAGTTAGCCACGGGCACCGGCAACGCACAGGATATTGAGAGCCTCGGCGGCGTCGCACGCGACATGGCAAATAATTACGGGAAGATCGGTCTGGCGGCTCGGGCCGCTCGTTGGCAGAGCGTCGCCGAGTTCCTCATGGATAAAGGAATCAAAGAAGCATCGGGCTTTAATGAGGCAGTAAATCGTTTCCAAGAAGGCCAACTTAACGAAACACACGAAGCCAAAAAAAAATTCAACGATCTAGAGTCCCAGGTCCAAATTTGCGAAACAAACGCCCAAGCCAAGGCAGCAGCAGCAGCCGAGCAGGCAAAAATTGCCGACGCGATGGACTATCTCGACGCGCGAAGCGCACTGGAAGACGACATTAGTGGAATCGCGATGGCAGCGGCTTTGACAAATACCGGAGCCAAACTTACTCATCGCGATTTCGAGTATCGGTATAGTCAATTGTTTCCGGAAACCGATGCGCAGGATTATCTGGAAACGCAACACGATTATTCCAATTCACCCCAATGGAATACGGAAAGCCTGAACGCGCAGCGCGCCCATGAGCATATCCTCAGTATGGCTCGGCCGGTGCTGGACAGCCCGCCCGCTGACGTATCAATACCACCGCCAGCCGCGCGGGATAAGCAGCTCGATAAATTGCGCCGTACCAGGGACCAAATGCATGCGCTCTATGATCAGCAGCTGAAACCCATCTGGAGGAAGGTCATGGATTACTGGTCCGAACCGCCAGGTGGCACGACATGAATACACGTTCGAGCGTGCATGAATGGATACGAAGTGTCGTATTACTCGTCATGCTTCTCGTGCTGCCGCAGGCGTGCGCAGCGCAGGATCGTACTGTGGCCGAACGCGGCGCCGACCTTGAAGCCGCGATGTGGACAGGAGAAACCGAGCACGCTAAGGAGATTCTAGATTCCGGCCCTATCCCTGAAACCAACTCGGAAAACCTTTGCTGGATACAGGCAGCAGTCACTCTCAACCAGTCGGACCTTATAGAACCCCTATCAGAGGCGGGGGTCGATATTGATTGCGAAGATGCCCACATGACGGCGCTTCAATACGCCGTATTTTACAATCGCTACCAGTCGGCCGAAGCACTTATTCATTCAGGTGCGGACGTTAACGCAGGAATCGACGAGCCGGATTCGACTCCGCCGATCATTCATGCAGTACAAGAGTACGTTGCGCGCCGAGTACGTGGGGAAGATGCTAGCGATGCCGAGCACCTTGTTCGCCTACTTTTGCAGAATGGCGCGGACCCCAACGTGCTGGAAAAACCCGACGCGCCTTCAAAGCTATGTATTGCCGCAGAACAGGGCCAAACGGAAATGGTTCGCCTGCTGATCGATTCTGGCGCGCTCGTAAACCAAGTGACAGATGAAGGTCCGAACACCCCCGGCGTGACCGCACTGGAATGTGCTTTGCTGCGCAAGGACAGTAACCTTGAAACGGTACAAGCCTTGCTCTACGCCGGTGCGGACCCAACCGCCGGCCCCCACGCCGATAAACTCCTCGAAAAAGCCGAGCAAAACTTACCGAACGCGGTTCCATTACTGAAGCAGTACGGGGCGAAGTAGTCCGCTGAGTTTGCCTAACAATCGATGCGTTCGGATTGCGCCATGCTCCAACATGCATATTCCTTGTTCTCGGGGCTCTCTCGCGAATTGGTCGAAGGCAGATATCGACCGGTCCAAGTACGATGACGGAGACTCTGCGGCGGGTGTTCTGCAGCACATCGCCCAGCGAAATCTGGCGTAATAGCACAATATGAAATGCGTAGCGGTTTTATTGCTCCTATTTTGCTGTTGCCAAGCGTTTGCGAGCGATGATATTTGCGGCAATCAGCTTTTGACGCTTGATGATCCGCAGGTGCGGAGCAATCCGTTCCTTAGAGCAGCGACCGACAAAGAATTTCCCGAGTTCTCCAAAATTGCTGACGACAAGAAGCAAACGGCCTAATTCGGCGACACGGCACTCGCCTATCTCGTATTTACCGGCTACCCGCAACTCGTTGAAAAGCTGCTATCTGCTGGCGTGCAACTCGACATTAAAAACGATAACGGGGCGACTCCCGCTTTCGGCGCTGCGGCCTGCGGCAACATAGCCACGCTCGAAGTGTTAGCAAAGTTCGGGGCCGACTTAAACATCGTCTCAACCGGAAATCAGGGACTTTTGACTCAGGCAATCCTTTCCAAAGATCAACGAACAGCCGCCTATCTACTCGCGAAAGGTGTTTGTCCGCGCTCGGAAGGTCGGCAGGTAAGTGATTTGGACGCGGCGCGTCGCTCGGGGCTTGCACGCGTCGTGGACTTTATAGAATTCTCGTATGCGTCCCCACGCAAATCTTGCGATCAATAATCGATCGGTGCTCACCACAACCAATAAGGTTTGCCGCGCGGCAGGTCCAGCGGTTTGGCTTGGACATGGGATAGGCTTGGAGCTAGGCGGCCGAGATTGAGCGCTTCCAGCATTTGCGGATCGGCGACGAACTCGACCCATTGGGCATCGATGCCCTTGGCTTAGAGTGCATTGTCCAGACCGCCGCGTGCATGACCAGCGTCAGAATCGTGCCCTTCTGGAAACCGATGCGACCGGTCTCGGGTTTGTCTGCACTGGCTTTCGGGGCCGCAGCCGGCGCGATGGCGGCTACGGCCAACAGCACGAAAAACGCCAACGTGGCCACGAGCCTATAGACTGCGCGAGATTAAATGCGGCACTGCACGCCGATACGTGGAAACGCTCATATCCCAAGCCTTTTGAAGATAGGTAAGTCGCAGATCAACTCGCGCTAGCCGCAGAGGGCCGCACATCGTTGCCGATGGTTTCGCCGAAGGGCCCGGTGTTGGTGGCCTGTGCCTGTTTGGCTATACGGCCTTCGACCGGCAGCAGTGGCAGTACCAGCTCGCCAAAACGCCAGGCTTCTTCGAGATGCGGGTAGCCGGACATGATGAAGGTATCCACGCCGGCGGCTTGGTATTCGCGCATGCGCTCGGCGACCGTTTCCGGGCTGCCCACGAGCGCGGTGCCGGCACCGCCACGTACGAGCCCTACGCCAGCCCAGAGGTTGGGGCTGATTTCCAGCTTGTCACGACGCCCGCCGTGCAGTTTGGACATACGCGCCTGCCCGACCGAGTCCATGCGCGCGAAGATTTTCTGTGCCGAGGCAATGGTCTCGTCGTCGAGGTGCGAAATGAGCTTGTCGGCAGCGGCCCAGGCTTCGGCGTCGGTCTCGCGCACGATGGCGTGCAGGCGAATACCGAAAGTCACCTCACGCCCGGCTTTCGCTGCGGCCGCACGCACGGTGGCGATTTTCTCGGCCACGGCTCCCGGCGGCTCGCCCCAGGTCAGGTATTTATCGACCGTATTGGCGGCCACCTCGATCGCCGGTTCGGACGACCCGCCAAAGTACAGCGGCGGCCCGCCGGCCTGAACCGGCTCGAACAGCAGCCGGCCGTCCTCGATGCGCAGATGCTTGCCGCTATGGTTGACCGTCTCCCCCGCGAGCAGGCGCTGGTATACGTCGAGGAATTCCCGCGTCACTTCGTAGCGCTCGCCGTGGCCCAGAAAGATGCCGTCACCAGCGTTTTCCACCGGATCACCGCCAGTGACCACGTTGATGAGCAGGCGCCCGTTTGACAGCCGGTCCAGCGTGGCGGTCATGCGTGCGGCCACGCTCGGCGACTGCAGACCCGGGCGCACAGCGACCAGAAAACGCAGGTTCTCGGTGAGCGGTGCGAGCGCGGAGGCCACCACCCAGGAATCCTCGCAGCTTCGGCCCGTGGGCAGCAGCACGCCGTAATAGCCGAGCTGATCTGCAGACTGGGCGATCTGGCGCAGATAGGCCAGATCGACGCCCCGCCCGCCGTGGCTGGTGCCCAGATAGCGGCCGTCGCCGTGCGTGGGCAAAAACCATAGAACTTTCAATGCATCGGTCGTCTGATCGGTCATGTTCCACTCCTGAAAACGAGCCGGGCACACCGCCGGGCGGTGACCACGCGGCTCGTGCTGCGCTTGTGTTTGCGATGGCGCCAAGCTAGCAGCGCTTTTCGCGCTGGCTAAATCAGAAAACGTGCATTACTTATTCGGGGGTTTCAGGCGTTCCATCCGCCCCGCCTGTGCGCTTCGGCAGCAATCGCCGGTCGGTACGCTGCTGCAAAAGAAGGCAAGCAAGGTAAAAGATCCCAAGGTTGCGCGTCGGAGCGGCGCGCCGGAGCACTGCCCATGCGATAACAAGTTCTCGTACGAAAAGGTGTAACCAGAACTCGAATCACTTTGGCAATGCTCCAAAATGCCGGCCGCGCCGAAGCCGTGCGCCGGACAGCCTTCGGCACTGCACGTCTCGTTCGCTCCTCACGGGCACGCCTACAGACGGCAAACCCGTAGGAATGCGTCGATACAGCTATGAACTTGAGACAGGGGGCTATGGCTGCGTTCGTGTCGGCTTACGCTGCGCTAAGCCGACCTACGAAAGACGTGACCTTGAGCGAGCTCGTCTGTATTGGGCCCGTTGGGCGTAGCGCCGAGCAGTGGAGGCCGCAAGCGGACTTGTCAATTCACTAGGGTCAGCCGGATGTTTGAGCGAAGCGAGTTTCCGGCTGGCCCGTTTGTGGCCGGAGCCGCGCAGGGCATCGGCGCGCAGCGCCGACGCAAGACAGGGTGTCTTTTGTGTTGGTTACTTATATTTGGACAAGCAAATATAAGTAACTCGCACATCAGTGCGAAATCTCAAGCCCCAATTCACCCGCGCCGTTGATTCAACACTCTAAAGCTTAAGCCACGAGCCTACGGCACTCACGAAATCTGAATACGAGCGGCTAGCCGGTAGCGTGGATTCGCTATAGCTATAAACACGCTGGCCAGTCCGAGACTGCGCTCTTGTCGGCTTACGCTCCGCTAAGCCGACCTACGGCAGACGTCACCGATATCGACCGCTAGCGGCGCGTGCCCGTACGCGCCGCTCTCGGAACCCTCGTGCTGAGCAGAATCAGGCAGCCGGCGCCGGCTCCCTCGGCCCGGTCCGCGGCCCTGTCCCGCTGTGCTGCGCCTTCGAGCCCGGCAGGGGCCGGCCGGCGGTTTCGGGAATCAGCATGATGGGAATGAGCGCGATCACGGCCGCGCCCATGAGATAGAACGCCGGAATGAAGTTGTTGCCGGTTTCCCCGATCAGATACTGGATGATCAGCGGCGCGGTGCCGCCGAACAGCGATGTCGACAGGTTGTAGGCGATGGCGAAGCCGCCGTAGCGCACCCGCGTGGGGAAAATCGCGGGCAAGGTGGCCGGCATGACGCCGGCGAGCATGACCGTCATCAGACCGAGCATGGCCAGGCCCGCGACCAGGCCCCAGACGGTGGTGGTCGAAAGCAGCAGAAAGGCTGGGTAGGAAAACACGATGAAGCACAGGCAGGCGGCGATGAGTACCGGCCTGCGCCCCACCTTGTCGGACAGGCCGCCAAACAGGTAGATGATCGACATCATGGCGAGCTGGACGGCAATCAGAAGCCCGGCGGCTTCCGTGGCGCTTATGTCCAGGATGGTTTCCAGATAGCTCGGCAGGTAGGTGAGCACCGTGTAGTAGGCGATGTTGAGGATCAGCGTGAGGCCGATGCACAGCAGCAGTTGCCGGGTATGGTCGCCGACGACTTCGGCCAGGGTGCCGTTGGCTTCGTTGTCTTCCTGGGCCTTGAGGAAGGCCGGGCTGTCTTCGAGCTTGAGACGCAGGTAAAGGCCGAACAGGCCGAGCGGCGCGGCACACAAGAACGGGATACGCCAGCCCCAGGCCGTGAAAGCCTCGTCGCCGAGCGAGAACTGAACCAGGAACACCAGCGCCGAGCCGAGGATATAGCCGCCCAGAGTGCCGAATTCGAGAAAGCTGGCCAGAAAGCCACGGGAGTTGTCAGGCGAATATTCGCAAATGAACGTCGCCGCGCCGCCGTACTCGCCGCCGGTGGAAAAGCCCTGCACCAGCCGGGCGGCCAGCAGCAAAATCGGCGCCCAGATACCGATCGATTCATGGGTGGGGATCAGGCCGATGGCGACGGTGCCGAGCGACATCATGATGATGGTGATGGCCAGCACGCTGGAGCGCCCCAGGCGATCCCCCAGCGGGCCGAAGAACAGCCCGCCCAGCGGACGTACCGCAAAGGCCACCGCGAAGAACATCAGCGATTTGAGCAGTGAATCGCCCGAGTCGGGGGCGAAGAAGACGCGGCCGATGGTGCTGGCCGTATAGGCATAGATGCTGAAATCGAACCACTCCAGCGCGTTGCCCAGGCCGGCGGCCGTGACCGCCTTGCGAACCGCGCCGGCCTCGACCTCGGTACTGTCTTCCATGGCATCGCTCATGAGCGCTCCTGTATCACGCGCCGGAATTCATGGTTACCGAAATTAGCCGAAACCTGCATGTAGCACAAATATACCAACGTCTATATCGCGCCGGCTTGCGTAGTACGGTGCAGGGACACGGTCCAAGGCGGGCCCGTGTCGTGGTCGCGGCGGTGCTTGATTTTGTGCTGCCGGGCCATCATTTACGCCCTATTCGCACACGGCTGTGAGAGCTTTTATGTCGAACTACAGCAAATCCGAGGAAGCCCTTTCCAAACTGGACAAGACCCAGTACTGGGTCACCCAGGAAAGCGGCACGGAGCCGCCGGGCACCGGTGAATACCTGAACAACAAGGAGCCCGGTATCTACGTGGATATCGTCTCCGGCGAGCCGTTGTTCGCTTCCAGCGACAAGTACGAATCCGGCTGCGGCTGGCCGAGCTTTACCAAGCCGATCGAAGCGGCCTACGTCAACGAACTGCAGGATAACTCGCACGGCATGAGCCGCACCGAGGTGCGCTCGAAGCACGGCGACAGCCATCTGGGGCACGTATTTCCGGACGGCCCGCGCGACCGTGGCGGGCTGCGCTACTGCATCAACTCGGCGTCGCTGCGCTTCATCCCGAAAAGCGAGATGGAAGCGCAGGGTTACGGCGACTATATCGATCAAGTGGAGGACATCTGATGGCACAGGAAAAAGCGATTCTGGCCGGCGGCTGCTTCTGGGGTATGCAGGACCTGATTCGCCGCTATGACGGCGTGATCTCGACCCGTGTGGGCTATTCCGGCGGCGACGTGCCCAATGCCACCTATCGCAACCACGGCGATCACGCCGAGGCAATCGAAATCGTGTTCGACCCGGATACCATCAGCTATCGCCAGCTGCTGGAGTTCTTCTTTCAGATCCACGATCCGACCACGAAGAACCGTCAGGGCAACGACCGTGGGCGCAGCTATCGCTCGGCGATCTACTACACCAGCGACGAACAGAAAGCCGTCGCCGAGGATACGATCGCGGACGTGAATGCCTCCGGCATCTGGCCCGGCAAGGTTGTTACCGAGCTGGAGCCGGCCGGCGACTTCTGGGAAGCCGAACCGGAACACCAGGATTATCTGGAGAAGTTTCCGAACGGCTATACCTGCCATTTCGTACGTCGCGACTGGCAGCTGCCGCGCCGTAACGAAAGCGCATGAAAAACGGCCGGCGCGGCTTGATATGCCGCGCCGGCCGCTCATGCCGAGTTGACGGGCGTTGACCGCCCGCGTGGATCAGCTTTCCTCTTTGGCCGGCGTCAGACGAATGAGACGTGCATCCATGCTGTCGTCGTCGGCGCCCTTTGCCTTGTCTTCGAGCACCCAGAGCGCGCCGTCCGGCCCCTGCTCGACTTCGCGAATACGCTTGCCCCAGCCATAGCGGGCCACTTCTTTGCTGTTGTCGCCGTCGAGCGTGACGCGAACGATGGCCTTGGCCACCAGGCCGCCGATGAAGCCGTCGCCCTGCCAGTCTTCGAACATGTCGCCGTTATAGATCACGAATCCGGCCGGGCCGATGGAGGGCGTCCAGGAGACCTCCGGCGCGTTGAATTCGGGGCGGGTGTCGTGATCGGGAATGGGCACGCCGCTGTAATTGTCGCCGTTCGAGACCACGGGCCAGCCATAGTTGTCGCCGGCCTCGATCTTGTTGAGTTCGTCACCGTGGGCGGGGCCCATTTCATGCGCCCAGAGGGTGCCGTCGGCGGCGAAGGCAATGCCCAGCATGTTGCGGTTGCCCACGGTATAGAACTGCCTGGCGATTTCGCCGTCGTCGGTGAACGGATTGTCCGACGGAATGCTGCCATCGGGCTTGATGCGGATGATCTTGCCGAGGCTGTTGTCCATTTCCTGGGCCGGATCCTGCTTCTGGCGGTCGCCGGAGGTAATGAACAGATCGCCCGCATGCTCGGCGTTGGCCGGGGCAAAGGCCAGCCGATGCGAGAAGTGGCCCTTGCCTACGCGATAGGGCTGCTGATGCCATAGCTTGGTGATGTCTTCGAGCGCGGGCTTGCCGTCGTCCATCGCCAGCCGAGCACGGACCACCGCAGCGCCGCGGGTGGCGCCGCCGTCGAGCGATTCCGCGTACGACAGGTAGATATACCGGTTATCAGCGAAGTCCGGGTCGAGAATCACATCGCCCAGCCCGCCCTGGCCGCCATAGGCCACTTCGAACATGTTCGCCACATCGGTCTTTTCGCCTTCACGGCTGACGTGCACGAGCTGGCCGCGTTGCTCGGTGACCAGCATGGAGCCGTCGGGCAGGAAGGTCATCGCCCACGGCTGGTTGAAATGGGCAACGGTTTCGGCCGCGATGGCCATGTCGTCGCTGGCCTAGACATCGGGTGCACCGTCGGTGGCCGCGAGGGCGGCCAGCGGCATGGCGATCGCCGCTGCAAACAGGCCACGCGCACAGCGCGAGGCAAAATGGTGACGCATCATGAACTACCCCTTTTAAAACGCGTTATCGTTGAACTAGACGATACGTCACCCGGACAGGCCCCGGATGATGAAAGCGCTGCCTGCCGTCGCGACAGGCAGCGCCGTACAGGCCGCGCCTAGAAGACGTAGCCGGGCAGCCAGGTCGCGATCTGCGGGAACATCATGATGATCGCCAGCCCCACGATGCCCACCATCACGTAGGGCAGCACCGAACGGTAGATATCCTGCATCGTGATCGAGGGCGGTACCACGCCCTTGAGATAGAACAGGTTGAAGCCGAACGGCGGCGTCATGTAGCCGATTTCCATGTTGATCACGAACAGAATGCCGAACCAGATCGGGTCGAAGCCCAGGCTTTCCACGATCGGCATGAACACCGGCAGCGTGATCAGCATGATGCCGACCGGGTCGAGCACCATGGCCATGAGAAACAGAATGATCTGCATGGCGATGATCGTGCCCCAGGGCCCGCCGGGGATCATTTCCATCCAGCCTTCGATCATGGCCTGGGCATCCATGCTCTGGTACGCCGCGCTGAACGCGTGTGCGGCAAACAGAATCCACATGATCATGCCGGTGAGCGAGAACGTGCGCAGCGCGGCATCACGAATCAGCGGCCAGGTGAACTTGCGATAGACCGCGGCCGAGATCAGCGCGCCGAGCACGCCCATGGCGGCGGCCTCGGTAGGCGTGGTGATGCCCAGCATGATGGAGCCGAGCACCATGACCACGATCAGAATCGGCAGCAGCACCGCGCCCAGGGAGCGAAACTTCTCCGGCCAGTCGGCGCGTTCTTCCGGCGGCAGTGCCGGGGCGAGCTCGGGCTGGAAATAGCAACGCACGAGTACGTAAATCGCCACCAGCACCACCAGCAGCAGCCCCGGGAACACGCCCGCGGCGAACATCTGGCCCACCGATACGCCGGTGATCAGCGAATACAGGATCATGATGATGCTGGGCGGAATGAGAATACCCAGGCCGCCGCCGATATTGATCGCGCCCAGCGCCATATGCTTGTCGTAGCCGCGTTCGAGCATCGACGGCAGCGCGATCGTGCCCATGGCCACCACCGCCGCGCCGCTGATGCCGCACATGGCCGCGAACACCGCACAGATGAACACCGTGCCAATGGCCAGCCCGCCGCGGGTGCCGCCCCACCACAGATACATCATCCGGTAGAGCGAGTTGGCCACGCCCGTGCGTTCCAGAATCATCGCCATGAACACGAACAACGGAATGGCGACGAGCGTGAAGCTCTCCATGGTGCCCCAGATCTGGGAAGCCACCATGTAGAACGAATCGATCCCCCAGGTGAAATAGAGGAAGATCACCGACACGCCGCCGAGTACGAAGGTCAGCGGCAGGCCGAGAACCAGAAAGAACAGCAGCGCGCCGAAGAACAGCAGGGTCGTGAGTTCGATACTCATGCCGTTTCTCCCGGATTGCTGTCACGCTCGGAGGCCACGGTCGGCGGCTCCATCACGCCCAGGGCGATGGCGATGTCCTCGACCAGCTTGGCAATGCCCTGCAACAACAGCAGCGCGGCCGCCACCGGAATGGCGATCTTGAACGGCCATACCGGCGGGTTCCATGCCGAGTACGACGTTTCCATGCTGTCGAGCGATTCCCAGGCGATGGTGCCGCCGTAGTAAAGCAGCGTGATCGTGAACAGAAAGAACAGCGACGAGGTAAGCACGTCCAGCACCGCACGCACCCGGGGTGCGAGCGCGCTGTACATCAGGTCCACGTTCACGTGCCCACGATGGGCCATGACATAGCCGCCCGACATCACCGCATAGAATCCGAACACGAACTGGGTGAGTTCGGTGGTCCAGACACGCGGCGCCTCGAGCGCATAGCGATAGATCACGCCGAGCAGCAGCACGGCGAACATCACGAATATGAGCAACGCCACCGCCCGACCGATCCAGTCGTTAAGTCGGGTGATGCCGTTGATGAAGGCATTGAGCAGGCGCATAAGCGACTCCCGCAGATAAGTCCGCCCCGATGGCCACGAAGGCCAGCGGGGCGGCGGTCAGGCAAAAACGCGATCAGGCGTTGTCGTCGAGATAGCCCAGGTCGCTCAACATGCTCTTGAGCTTGTCGAGCGCTTCGGCGGCCTTGTCGCTGCGCTCGCCCTGCTCTTCCCAGGACTTTTTCGCCACCTCGGTGAGATGCTGCTGGACCTCATCCGGCAGCGTGGTGATCTGCACGTCCTGCTGGGCCATCGCATTGGCCAGCGCGATCTGCTCTTTGTAGAGGTACTCGTTGGTACGTACCCAGAACTGCTCGTCGAGCGCCTGCTTGACGGTCTTGGCGTCTTCAGCCGAGAGCTTGTCGAGGGCTTTCTGGTTGACGATGAACACGTCCGTGCCCGCGATGTTGAGCGCCGGCTTGACGTGGTACTTGGCCACTTCATACAGGCTCATGCTCGCCGCACCCTGGGCCGCGCCCCAGTGCGCGCCGTCGACCACGCCGCTCGACAGCGCGGTATAGAGTTCGCCGCCCGGAATATAGCTCGCCGAGGCACCGGCTTCGGTCAGAAACGTCTGCAGCGCGCCGGAGGAGCGGATCTTCAGGCCCTTGAAGTCGTCCATGCTGTTGATCGGGCGATCGACCACCATTTCGGTCGGATAGACCTTGTCGGTGGACCAGTACACGCCCTCTTCGGCGGCTTCTTCACGCAGCATGTCCTCGAAGCCCAGGCTCTTGTGGAAGTAGGCCGCTTCCCAGACGTTGCGGAAGGCGAACGGCAGGCCCGAGGCGATACCGGCCAGGCTCATCTGGTTCTGGGCATAGGCCGGCGAGATGGTACCCATCTGGATGGTGCCGCGCTTAACCGCGTCAAAGGTCTGCTGGGCCTTGAACAGGGCACCGGCCGGGTAGAGCTTGAGCTTCACGCGGCCATCAGTGCGCTCTTCGATGACGTTCTTGATACGCACCAGGCTGTCTTCGTACGAGCTGCTCGAACTCGGCCAGTGCGATTGCACGCGCCAGGTCGTGCTCTTCTGCGCCAGCGCGCTCGTGGGGGCCAGGAACGCGGTGAGCGCCAGCGCGGTGGCGCCAGCCAGCAGCCCGCGCTTGAAAGGTGTCGAAAGCATCGGATATCTCCTCCGTTATGAAAGTCTGGCGCCTTGCGGTCAGCGCTTTTTTGCCGCTGTACCGCCCGCCATCCGGCGCACGCCGGATGAAACGATCATGCCTTACTTGAAATCTCGTTTCACGTCTTATTTTTAGTGCGTTTTACAGGCATTGGCATGGAACCATACCCGTCACCACGCCAGAATCGAATACCGTATGCCGCCCGTCGATGCCCTCGCCAGGGCGCATCCAGGCGCCAGCGTCGGGTGTGCCTCGGTACACCAGCCGTTGTTTGTTCGGTATTCCCCGTGGCAGCCGAACGCGCAGTGTCCGGCGCGCCGGCCGACTGCCTTCATGGCTGAACGCAGTGCCTGCGGGCCGCCCACACGGCCCATATTCAGTCACGCTTATGCCGAACCCAGTAATCTATAGCGCGCACGGTACGATTACGTTGATTACCGCCATTTCAGGTTAGGCTCATGCCTTGCCGCCGGACATCCTTGAACCATGACCATGCCGAACGATAAGCACGATCTCGCGACCCTGACCGCTACCTTCGATGCCAAGCTGGCCCAGCTCGGCGAAGCCGGCGAGGACAGCCGCAAGGCGATCAATACCGAAGTACTGGAACACGCCGCGGCGATTCTTGCCTGCGACGGCGGCCCGCAGGCCCTCTACGAGCGCGTGGCGGCCTATGAACGTGCCGGCGTCTTCGCCCATAGCGACTGGGGTCGACCGGCCATTCTCCAGCCTGCGCTGGCGGTGCGTTCGCTGCGCCAAGGGGATGCCGTGCTCACGGCCATGGAGGCCTTGAGCGAACTGCGCCTGCTGGCGGTGGCCCGAGGCGATTACCGCCACCCCGGCATGACCGCGGAACGCGCCCGCAACTTCCTCACCCAGGTGATGGCGCTCAACCTCGACCTGCTGTCCGGCACGCTCAGCGAGGCCGACCGCGAACGCCCGGATAACCTCGGCGGGGCGGTGCAGGCGCTGTATCACTATCAGCTCGAGCATATGGGCTACGAGAGCATTCTCGACAGCCTGGTGGCCGAGGTCTGGCGCATTCTCGCCCAGCGCCCGATTCAGGTCGACGACGTACGCCAGATGGTGATTCAGATCGCCACCTGCCTGTACGACCCGGATATCGAGGGCACCACCGGCAACAACGACGCGCGCCGGCTGGTCGAATCCCTGTTTGCGCCCTCGCCCGGCTGTGCCGAAGACCCGGGCGTGGCCGTCTATGCCGAACGCCTGCAGGCGATGGATCACGACGGCTTGACGACCGAGGCCGTGGGCTTTGCGCGGGCGATGCACGACACCGGCCTGGCTTCGGTTTATCACGCCGTTTTGCTGCGTCATCTGCGCGGGCTGCCCGACGGCAGCGGCGACGCGCTCGTTCCCCTTGCCCTCGGCCTGAGCCAGACCGGCCAGGACGCGCTGCTGTGCTATCGCCAGCTGGTGCACACTCTCATCGACGAAACCGTGTTCGTGGAAACCGCGCAGGCGATTTATGGCCTGGCGCTGCTGCTCGAACGCGGCGTGCTGTTCTCCACGCCGGTCGCGGCCGGGCTGTGGCGCCAGATCGGACTGAAGCTATCGCCGGCCACCGAGGAGAACATCCGCATGGTCTGCGGCGAGGCACAGCCGCCACGGGTGTTCCTGCTTGCCGGCGTACTGGGGCTGCTGGGTCAGCCACTGGGCGTGGGCCAGGGCAACAACCCCACCTGCCAGTCGGTGATCGGGCTGTCCATGTGGGCCGACAACGATCCGGACTACCTGCTGCAGCTGGTGACCTGGGCCGCCCGCGACGACGAGGTGCTTACCCGTTTCGAAGGCGAGCCGATCTCATCGAAGGGTCTGGAAGCGGGGCTGGCCAAGGAGGCACCGCTGGACGTGGACCCGGTATCGCTGGTGCTGGTGCCGCATCTGGACCGGCTGTACATCGAAATGGGCCGGCTGTGTGGCGAACGCGACAACGACCTGCACCGCTGGATCAACCCCGAATTCTATGGCTGGTGGGTCGGCCAGGGCTTTGCCGTGGTCGCCGATCCGAAAACCGGCGCGATCGGCGATCATGCCGGCTTCATCCGCCATTTCTATGCCTGCTACCACCCCTATTACAACGGCAACGTGCCGGTCATTCACTCCCAGCCGGCCGGTATTGCGGTCACCGACAGCGCGGCACGCTATGTCGGCCGCCACGCCATCGCCATCCTGCGCGTCGCGCTCGATCCGGACGGCGACATGCGCGTGTACTTCTTCAACCCGAACAACGACAGCGGCCAGGACTGGGGCCAGGGTATCGTCACCACGACCGAAGGCCACGGTGAGCTGCCGGGCGAAGCCTCACTGCCCTTCGCCGAATTCGCCTCGCGGCTGTTCGTGTATCACTACGATCCGCTCGAACACGGCAACGCCGACGGCGTGAGCGACGAGGAACTCGAGCGCATCGTGACGCTGGCCTACGACAGCTGGGGCAAGGAGTTCGATACCGAGTAGGCTTGCTGCATTCGTTTGATTGCCGTCGTTCGCGGGTGGGTCGCATCGCCATATGAGCCGAGCAGCACACAAGCCGAGTCCGGGCCAGGGCTCTGCGCGCCGCCGCAAGCCCAAGCCGCGCAAGCCCGCGGCGCGGCCTGACACGCCGCGGCTGATCGCGTTAAACAAGCCGTTCCGGGTGCTGACCCAGTTCACCGACGGCAACGGGCGGGCGACGCTGGCCGACTATCTCGATGTGCCCGGCGTGTATCCGGCCGGCCGGCTCGATCGCGACAGCGAGGGGCTGCTGCTGCTGACCAACGACGGCCAGCTGCAGGCTCGGATCACCGACCCGAAGTACAAGCTGCCCAAGACCTACTGGGTACAGGTCGACGGCGAGGCTACGAACGCGCAGATCGAGGCGCTACGCGCCGGCCCCATGCTCAAGGATGGTCCGACCCGGCCAGCCGATGTCGAAATCATCGCCGACCCCGAACTCTGGCGCCGCGACCCGCCCGTGCGTTATCGCAAGAATGTGCCCACCAGCTGGCTTGAAATCACCATCCGCGAAGGCCGCAACCGCCAGATTCGACGCATGACCGCGGCGGTGGGTCTGCCGACCCTGCGCCTCGTGCGTACCCGTATCGGGCCCTGGTCACTGGCCGGGCTGGCCAGCGGCGAGTGGCGTGAACTGGCGCCGAGCCTGCCCGGCTAGAGTCGCCACGATTACGCCTTCTGACTCAGCTCGGTCGGCGCATCGCTGTTGATCAGCCCTTCGCGTTTGACCGCCTGCCAGAATGCCGGGTCGATCGAGGTGCGCATGGACGCCGCGTTCTCGCGCGCCTGACGGGCATTGCGTGCGCCCGGAATGGTCGCGGACACGATCGACGGCGCCGCCGTGAACTGCAGGGCCGCGGTCCGCAGATCGGTGTCATAGGACTCGGCCAACTTGCTGAGCTTGGCGCGTTTTTCGCGATAGCCGTCGGGAATGGGGTCGCCGCTGTAGAGCCAGCGATCCTTGCCGGCCAGAAATCCGGCACCCAGGGGTGCACCGATCACCACCGAGCAGCCCTGGGCCTCGCATTTCGGAAACAGCCGCTCGAGCGCGTCGTCGTGGTTCATCAACGTATAGCGCGTGGCCTGTAGCAGCACGTTGGGCTCGGCATTGTCGAGGGCCGCGAGCGCGGGCTCGATATCGTTCACGCCCATGCCCCAGGCCTTGATCAGCCCTTCCTCGCGCATTTTGGTGAGCTCCGGCATGGCGCCTTCGATCGCGGTCTTGAGCTGGGCATCGTAGTCGTCCAGATCCTTGTTGCTGGGCGCCAGATCGTGGATGAACACCATATCGAGACTGGGCACGCCCAGGCGCTGCAGGCTGTCTTCGACCGAACGTCGCACGCCGGCGGCGGTGTAGTCGTAGCGATAGTTGAAGTTCAGATCGCCCGCCCAGATACCGTGGCTGTCCATCGATGCGTCGGGGGTCAGCAGGCGCCCCACCTTGGACGACAGCAGATACGCTTCGCGCGGTTTGCCGTCGAGAAAATGCCCCATGCGGCGTTCGCTCAAACCCAGGCCATACCAGGGCGAGGTATCGAAATAGCGCACGCCCGCATCCCAGTGCGCCTGCATCATGGCCTCGACGGTTTCGTCGGAAGTTTCGACAAACATATTGCCGGCCTGGGTACCGCCGACGCCGTATTTATGCGGCGGGCGATAGCCCGACGCGCCGCTCGGGTTGGCCGGCATCGAGTCGGGGCTGTGCGTGGCATGCGCTGCGTTGTCTGCGGCAAAGGCGCGCGGTACGAGCAGCGAGGCCGCACCGGCCAATCCACCGAAGGCGGCCGTGCGAAGAAAATGACGACGGCTGGTCATGATGTATCCGTGAGCTTTGAACGATGCCGGCCAAGGTAGCAGACGTTACCGACAACGTTCGACGTCAGGGGCTGTCGCCCAAACGTTGCAGCGACTGGAAGCGGCCGTTGTCGTCGTAGCTCAGGCGGTAGACGCCGTGCACGCCGTCGCGCGTGACCACGCGCCGCAGCGCCTGGGCGGGTAGCAGCACACGCCGACCGTCGGTGCTGGAGGCATAGACATGGTCGACCGAGCCCGCATAGTGGGCCTGACACTGGGCGGCAGAAAGTTCGATGATCAGATCGATGCTCGGCATGGGCAGACAATGCTCACATGGGCCCGGGCTGTTCCTGCGGCTGGGCGGCGACGCGCTCGCAGGAGGCCGCCCGCGATTCCGGCCGGGCGAGCAGGAAACCCTGGCTGTATTCGCAGCCGAACGAGCGGATCCATTCGTGCTGGGCACGGGTTTCCACGCCTTCGGCCACCACGCCCAGATCCTGCCCGTGTGCCAGATCGACAATGCTGCGGACCAGTTCGCGGGCGACCGCATCGTGCTCCAGACGCTGGACGACGCTCTTGTCGAGCTTGACCAGCGCCAGCGGCAGCCGGGTGAGATAGGCAATGGACGAATAGCCGGTGCCGAAATCGTCCATGGCGATACGGATGCCCAGCGTGTTCAGGCGCGCCATGGTGCGGGCCGCTACGTCGAAGTCGGCGATCAGGCTGCGCTCGGTGAGTTCGAATACCAGCCGGCGGCCGTCGATGCCGTGGCGCGCCAGCACGCCGGCGACACAGTCGTAGAAATCGCTCTCATAGAATTCACGGCCGGGGATGTTGATTGCGACATAAGGCAGGGGCAACGACCGTTGCTGCGCCTGCCATTGCGCGATCTGCGCGGCAGCGGTATCCAGCGCGTGTTCCACGAGCGCCCGGCTGAGGTTGTGTTCGGCTTCGGCCAACGGGATGAATTCATCCGGATAGATATCGCCGAGTTCGGGGTCGTGCCAGCGCGCGAGCAGCTCGAAACCGGCAAGCACGTCGCCGCGATTGCTGAACAACGGCTGCCAGTGGAAGTCGATACCGCCTTCCTGCAAGGCGGTTTCGAACAGGCGGCGGATATGGCGATCGCGCAGCAGCTGGCGGTTGATCGTTTCCGAGAAAAGCACGACGCCGCGGCGGATGTCGGCGCGTCGATGCGCCTGACGTGCACGCGACACCAGTTCCGCAGCCTGACGCCCATGATCGCCGTGCACGGCAAGGCCGCCAACGACCTGAAACGCCACCTGGGCCGCGCCGCCGCTGACCGCACGGTTGGCATAATCGACCTGGCGCTCGCAGTCGGCACGTACGGCTTCGATATCCTCGCCGTCGGGTACCGCGCCGACGAATTCGGTATCCGACAGGCGCGCGATATAACAGAAATCCGCCGCCCCATCCTGAAGCGCCGCCAGCCAGCTCGCGACCGTATTGCGTGCGACCTGCTCGCCGTAGGTCTGTTCGTAGTGGGCGAGGTTGACGATATCCAGATGCAGGACCGCCGTGCCCTGGCCGTTGCGGGCGCGCGACATCAGCACATCGTCAAGGCGCTCGAGCGCGATCGTACGCGTAGCCACCGGCAGCGACGGGTCGCGGTCCATCAGCCGGGCAACGTGGCGGTCGTGGGCGGCGATACGGCGATCGAGATCGAATTCGTGTTCGATCCAGTCTGCAATTTCCTTCAGCAGCGCGTGATCGCGCTTATCGAAAGTGCGCGGTTTGAAGCCGGCCACGCAGATCGTGCCAATGGGTCGGCCCTTGGGCCCATGCAGGGGCATGCCGGCATAGCTGCGTATATGAGGGGCCCTGGCTACATAGGGCAGATGAGAGAAGCGCAGATCCCGACTCGCGTCTTCCACGAACAGCGGCTTGTCGTGGACGATGGTGTGATCGCACACCGAGATACTGCGCGACGATTCCTTGATCTCGATACCGCAGGTGGACTTGAACCACTGGCGGTCGCCTTCCATGAGCGACATCAATGCGATGGGCATGTCCAGCAGCTCGGTGGCGAGCCGGGTGATCCGGTCAAAGCGCTCTTCGGGGCGGGTATTGAGCAGGCCCAGTTCGAGCAGATCAGACAGCCGGTCGCACTCACGTCGATCGGTGTCGATGGACACCGAGCTGTATCTTCCGGCCACGGGCTGCTGCAGCGGGCCGTCGCCGCCGGTCGTTTCGCTGGTCACGTGGGCCGTCCTTTACCGCTCGCCTCGCCACATGCGCGTATCGTCACGGTTATCGCTCGGCCACGATTTTTTTTCAAGCGCCACGTCGCATGGCGGCGCTTCCAATGCCCTGACCCGAGGCGACGAAAAGCCGCCGTCGCATCGGCCCAGGCCAGGCCGTGGCGCGCTTTCAGGCACCCACAGCTTCGTGACCGGCCTGCCCGGCTCGAACGGGACGAGCGCGACGGCAGCACGGCGCTCAATCCGCCGCGTCGAGCTTGTCCTGGGTACGGCGCTCGAAATCGCTGGCGTCGTGACGCTCGCGAAGTTGTTCGTGCGGCTCACCCCAGACACGGTTGACCATACGCCCGCGCTGTACCGCGGCACGCGCATCGATTTCCTGTGCCCAGCGCTGAACGTTCTCGTATTCCTGAACCTGCAGGAATTCGCCCGCGTCGTAGAGGCGGCCGAGCGCGAGCGCGCCGTACCAGGGCCAGGTAGCGATATCGGCGATGCTGTATTCGCCGCCTGCCAGATACTGCGATTCGGCCAGACGCCGATCGAGCACGTCGAGCTGACGTTTGACTTCCATGGTGAAGCGATCGATCGGGTACTGCATCTTCTCGGGCGCATAGGCATAGAAGTGCCCGAAGCCGCCGCCCAGATAAGGCGCACTGCCCATCTGCCAGAACAGCCAGTTCATCGCCTCCGTTCGCGCACCGTGATCGCCGGGCAGAAACTCACCGAATTTTTCCGCCAGATAGAGCAAGATCGAGCCTGATTCGAACACCCGCGTGGGGTTGGCCGTGCTGTAGTCGACCATCACGGGGATCTTGGAGTTCGGGTTGATGGCCACATAGCCGCTGGAAAACTGCTCGCCTTCGCCGATATTGATCGGCCAGGCGTCGTATTCGGCCCCCTTGTGGCCGAGTTCGAGCAGCTCCTCGAACATCACCGTCGCCTTCACCCCGTTGGGCGTGGCCAGCGAATAAAGCTGGAAGTCGTGCTTGCCGACCGACAGCTCCGCTTCGTGGGTCGGACCGGCGACCGGGCGATTGATATTGGCGAACTTGCCGCCGCTGCCCTTCTCCCAGGTCCAGACTTTCGGCGGTGTGTAATGGTTGTTGTCGCTCATTGGCTGCGCGCTCTCGAAGATCGTGTACGCACGATTATCCGGAGGCCGGGCCTTCGCGTCGAATCTAGGGAAGCTCTGCACGACCTGTCACGGTCGCGCCGGCGTGCTTTGCGCGCGATTGACAGACAAGTGAGAGCGTAGCGTGCTTGCTGCGCGGTAGCGAACACTGACGCTGTTCAAGCGCGCGCAAAGCCGGCGGCCCGACGGGGTTCGGCCTCACAGACGCCGCGGCGGCGTTGCCAGGCTTGACCTGCCAGAAAGGCAGGCGCTGCGCTGCGCCCGGACGCCTTGCCGCACCGTCTGTGAGGACTCGAACGCGATCCGCGAGAGGTTATGCAGAGCTTCTCTAATTATGGTCGAACCCTGCATCGGCGCGGCAAGACCACCGGCCGGTACGCGAGCCCAGCCCGGCGATAACAGTCGCAGCAGCGCGTCGGGCGGCTGCGAGAATACGACATTAGAAACTGCGACCAGGCGAGATTAAAAGTCATGCAACGAACTCAACGACGTTCGGAATCGATCTGCGATGCGTATTCCTAAGACCACGCTGGAACAGTGGCGTGTACTGCAGGCCATCGTTGAATACGGCGGCTTTGCCCAGGCTGCTGAACGCCTCAATCGCAGCCAGTCGGCGGTGAGCTATGCCGTGGCTCGTTTGCAGGAGCGCGCCGGCGTTGATCTGCTCGTAATCGACGGCCGCAAAGCGCAACTCACCGATGCCGGGCGTAGCCTGCTGGCTGAAGCCGTGCCGCTGGTCGACGAACTGCTGCGCATCGAACAACGCGCGCTGGCCCTGACCGAAACCCAGGCCAGCGTGCGCCTGCATGTGGACAGCATCTATCCGCGCAGCAAACTGTTTGCCGCGCTACGCGCCTTCAGCGCCGCTTACCCGCAGGTCGAGATCGATCTACGCGAAGCGACAAGGCTGGCCACATACGGCGAACCGGGTTTCGATCTGGCAATCGTTGCATGGGCGCCTGCCCGGACAGACCAGCGCCCTCTACTGGATGTCGACATGCTGGCCCTGGCCTGCCCCGCGCATGCACTGCACCGCCGAAGCGGCCGCCCACTGTCGGCGTCCACCCTGGCCGGGCATCGCTGTGTATCGATTACCGGCGAAGGCGCATCGGCCAAGGCAGCCACGCTGGCGCCAGCGAACGGCCGTGTCTGGCAGGTCAACACTCTTGAAGCCGCGGTCGAGGCCGTGGCCAGCGGGCTGTGCTGGGGCTGGTTGCCGGCACATCTGGCCGCGCCCTATGTCGACGCCGGGCAGCTGGTGCCGCTGGCCGTGTCCGGCCCTGCCCGGCGTCCGATCCCACTGGCGCTCTGCTATGCCGACGAAGCCGACGCGGGTACGGCGACCCGTGCACTCGCCCAGCTGCTGCGCGACGCCTAGGGCAGCAGCGCTAGTTGCGACGGTCGGCGTAGCCTTCGGGCAGTTGATCCGGCGCCTGTGCAACCACGCTTTCGTCATCCACGTCGCAGCGCTCCAGAAAGGTGACCGTGGCGAACTCGTCGATGACCAGGGTGGGATACGTCGGGCCGGCGTCGCGATATTCCAGCATGGTTTCCAGGTGGTCATTCTGATAGCAGACCGTCTTCTCGGGCGCATCAGCGACCCAGCGCGGGAAAAAGATCACGCCGTGCAGATGGCGCTCGGCAAAATTCACCGCCACGCTTACCGAGGTGCCGGTCGGCTCGTTCCACGACACTTTGCACACGTCGTCCGACAAACGCGCCAGATGCACCGCCTGATCGCGAACCCAGCGGCCGCCCACCATGCCGCTATGAATACGGTAGTCGATCGTGCGGGCATTCTTGATGTACATCTCGTACTGCCAGCCGTTGTCGTAGGTGTAGATGAAATGGCGGCCGACGAAGGCGGCGAGCGCATCCGGCTGGGTGGATTCGAAAGATTCTTCGGTGATCATGGGGTCCATCCCGTAGTCGAGAAATCGAACCTCATGATCGACCCGCTTATCGAATATAAAAAGCGCGGATTCTGCGGCTTTTAAATCGAAAAATTAGATATGTCAGAGATCGCGGTTCAAGCGGCGAATAACCCGACCCACGCTCAAGCCCTGGACCACGATCGAAAACAACACCACGCAATAGGTGATCGTGAGAATCGTATCGCGGGCTTCGCCGGGTGGTAGCGCCAGAGCCAGGGCCACCGAGATACCGCCGCGCAGCCCGGCCCAGGTGAGCAGCGCGCTGGCGTTATCGCCCAGACGGTGCCAGGGGCGCACCAGCTGCAGGGCCATGCTTACGCAGCCGTAGCGGGTGATCAGCACCAGCGGAATCGCGCAGACGCCGGCCAGCAGATAGCGCCCGTCGAGGGTGATATGGATCATCTCCAGGCCGATCATCACGAACAACACGGTGTTGAGGATTTCGTCGACGATTTCCCAGAAGGTGTCCAGATGCGCACGGGTGGTGTCGCTCATGGCGAACAGGCGCCCGTGGTTACCCACCAGCAGGCCGGCGATGACCATGGCGATCGGCCCCGAGGCATGCAGCACCAGCGCCAGCTGATAGCCGCCCAGCACCACGGCCAGCGTCACCAGAATCTCCACCTGATGATCGTCCATGCGGCGCAGCATCCAGAAGGCCAGCCCGCCCAGGGCCAGGCCGAGCAACGCACCGCCGACCACTTCCTGGAGGAACAACAGCGCGATTTCGCCCGCGCCTTCCACATGGCCGGCCCCGGTCAGGCCAAGCAGGGCCAGAAAGACGACCACGGCCACGCCGTCGTTGAACAGCGACTCGCCGGTGATATTGGTTTCAAGCTCCTGCGATACACCGGCCTGCTTGAGCAGGGCCAGCACGGCGATGGGATCGGTGGGCGTGATCAGCGCGCCGAACAGCAGGCAATAGACAAAGCTCAGCTCAAAACCCAGATACGGCACGAGCACATAGGTCACGCAGCCGATGATCGCGGTGGACAGCACCACCCCCACCGATGCCAGCACGCCGATGGAAAAGCGATGCTTCCACAGATCGCCCAGGTTGACCTGCAATGCGCCGGCGAACAGCAGAAAGCTGAGCATGCCGTCCATCAACGTTCGATTGAAGTCGATGGCCAGCCACCAGCTGCCGGTTTGTTCGCGAACCGCGAGGAGGCCGAAGTAATCCGCGGCGACCAGTGCGGCCGACACCATCAAGCTGAGCAGCATCACGCCGATGGTGGTCGGCAGGCCGACGAGGCGATAATTGACGAACGCGAGCACCGCGGCCAGCGATACCACGATGGCGCTAATCTGTAGCAGACCCACGGCCTGTCCCCCGGCAAAAACGCGACAGGATAGCGCGTTGTCTCACGACCTCGATATCGAATCCAGACGGTAAACCCGCGCCGCGGTATCGAAGAACAGCGCGTTCTTTTCGTCTTCCGAACAGCCGCGTGCCAGATACTTGAAGGCGTTCCAGAGCGTGGCGTAATCGCAGGTGAAGTGATCCACCGGGAAGTTGCTTTCGAACATGCAGCGCGTCGCGCCGAAGGCTTCGATACAGGTTTCGATATACGGTGCCCAGGCCTGCGCGAGCGACTCGTGCGAGTCGGGGCGTTGGTCGTAGGACCACTCGAAGCCGGCGAACGGCATCGCCAGCCCGCCAAGTTTGACGACCACATTGTCGCAGGCCGCCAGTGCCTGGATCTGGGCGCGCCATTCGTCGAAGCGGGTATCGCGCCGACCCGCATACGCACCGATACCGACCGGTCCGCCGACGTGGTCGAGCACGATGGCGGTGTCCGGAAACGCCCGCGCCAGGTCGACCAGATCGGGCAGCTGGGGCTCCAGCAGCCAGGCATCGAAACTCAGCCCGCGCGGTGCGAGCTCGGCAAAGCCCTTGCGAAAATCCGCGTCGCGCAGCAAGTGGGCCGGCGTGCCCCGCGTGGACAACGGGCCCAGCACGTTGTCGTCGGCATCGTAGGCCGCACTATGGCGAATGCCGCGAAAGCGCCCCTGCCCGGCCGCCAGATGGGCCTCCAACACCTCGGCCACGTCCGCGCCCAGGCGCAGATCGGCATGGCCGACAATGCCTGCACAGGCGCGCGTATCGCCATAGACGCCGCTGGCCGCCACCGCCGCCACGCCGTTGACGAACTCGGTTTCGCCCACGCTGCGCAGGGCTTTCGCGCCCTCGGCGCGGTACATGGACCGGCATTCGATGAACACCGTCGCGCGGATGTCGTGGCCGCGGTCGGTATCGGCGAGCAGTTCGTCGAGCATGTAGCGCGAGCGATCGCGCAGCATGCGGCTGAAGCCATGCTCGGCAAACGGCATGGCGCCCAGATCCAGCCGTGAACGATCCCAGAGATGATGATGGGGGTCGATGATCGGGCGGTCGGGGTCGAGTACGTCGGCGTTCGCGGCCATGGGGCTCCTCAGCGCATCAGGCGATTCGTTTTTGTGCAGGCAACTTACCACCGAACGAGCGTTCGTTTCTTGAAAGACCGTGCACGGTTATTTGATGTAGCAGACATATTCAGGCTTGCTAGAGGTCTCGTGGTTTCATCGGACCCCTGACATGAGTGCTTATCGAGACGGCATACGCCTGGGCGTTGCCGGCGCGGCCGCGGCCGCGGCGATCTATTTTCCGCAGCCGCTGGCCGCGCGTATCCAGACCAGCTTCGATGTATCGGTGCTGTGGGCCGCGATGCCGATGACGTTCGCCTTCATCGTGCTTACCTCGGGGCCGGTGTTGTTCGGGCGTTTCATTACCGTGGCGCGGGCGATGCGTATCGTCATCGTCACCGAACTGCTGCTGGCCGCGCTGTTCGCGGCACAGGCCGTGGCGTTCGATTCGCTGCCCTATTTCACCCTGCGCGCGCTGCAGGTGTTTCTGCTGCCATTGCTCATTCCGGCCGTGATCACCGGTTCATCCAATATCCAGGGCTCGGACAATCGCGCCCGCGACCTGGCGTTCTATACCGCGGGCACCATCGTCGGCGGGGTGGGCGGCCGGCTGATTGCGGTCGGTTCGGTCACCTTCGAACACTGGCAGATCGGCAGCCTCGCGATCACGGCGATGCTGCTTTTCTCGGCCTGGCTGCTGCGCGACCCGCCCGAACTGGCCAGCGAAATACCGCGCCGGCCGACCACCGCTGGCGATACGACGATCGCGCCGGTCGAACAAAAGAAAAGCTGGCGCTGCCAGGTGACCCTGTCCTACCCGGGCCTGGCACTGGCCTTTGGCGTATTGACCACGGTACTCACCTGTTTGCCATTCGAAATCGGCTACAAGCGGGGCGGCGCATTGATGCTGGCCATCGTCTACGGCGGTTATGCCGTCGGCATTGCCACGTCGCTGGGCGCACCCGCGATCACGCGTATCAGCCGCGGATTGCCCAATGCCACACTGGTGGCGGCCATTCTGTTCGTCGTCGGCCTATGCGGCGTGATTCAGGGCTCGTTCCCGGCGCTCGTCGTGGGCGTGGTGCTTCTGTGCGGCAGCATGGTGTTTCAGCAGGCCACGCAGATCGTGTTGCTCAACGACTACTTCGCCCGTTCGCAGTCCGGCACGGTGAGCGCCTTGTTCGTGGCGGCCGTATTCGCCGGGGGCACGCTGGGCTCCAGCGTCATGGTGTCGCTCTACGAATGGGCCGGCTGGGGCGTGGTGATGGGTATTTGCCTGGTCTTCGCTGCGGTGGCCGGTTATTGCGTGTATGCCGCGGCCCGAGGCCAGCATCGGCAAGCTAGCGTTTGAATCGGCGCCTGAATTACTGGCGCCTGGCTTTACGTCCCGGCAGACTGCGCCGGTGTTTTCGTTTCGAGCCGGCATATGCCCATGATCATTCTTCACCATTACGAGGCGTCGCCTTTTTCTGAAAAGGTCCGTGCCGTGCTGGGCTACAAGCAGCTCGAATGGCAGTCGGTACTGATTCCACGCATCATGCCCAAGCCCGACCTGGTCGCCCTGACGGGCGGCTATCGCAAGACGCCGGTCATGCAGATCGGGCGCGACATCTATGCCGATACGCATCTGATCACACGCCAGATCGAGCGACTCTCGCCGGCACCCGGCCTTTTTCCTAAGACCGAAATCGCGAGCGTCATCGGGCTCGAACAGCTCGGCGACAAGCGCCTGTTCCTGGCCGCCGTACCGGTGATGTTTCGTCCGGCCGGTCGTAAGGTGCTCATCGAAAAACTCGGCGAAGACTATCTGGCCAGCTTTGGTGCCGACCGCGCGGCGTTATTCAAGGGCGGCCATGTCGCACGCCCGGACGCGGCGTACTCCGACGCCGTTCTGCCGCCAACGCTCGATGCGCTGGATCGACAGCTGACCGACCGCGACTTTCTGTTCGGCGAGCGCCCCTGCATTGCCGATTTCTCGATCTACCACCCCATCTGGTATATCCGCTCGAACCCCGGCGTCGCGCCCCTGCTTGATGATTACCCGAACCTGCTGGGCTGGGCCGATCGCATCCGCGCGCTGGGACACGGCACCCGCGAGGAGATCGATGCCGGCCAGGCACAGCAGATCGCCGCGCGCTGCGAGCAATGGCAACCGCTGCCGGCCGCAGTCGAAGCCGGACTCGCGCCCGGCACGCGGGTTTCGGTTGCGGCCACCGATTACGGCACCGAACCCAGCCAGGGCGAGCTGGTATCGATCGCGGCCGAGAGCATGACCATTCAACGCGACGGCCCGGACGGACAGCCCGTTCGCGTGCATTTCCCGCGCGACGGTTTTCGTATCGAGGCAGTACAGGCGTAGTCCAGCCAGGCCCCGCCGTCGGCCTATTGCGAAAAAACCGAGCCGGGGCGTTGTACCAACCCGTCCATGCCACCATCATCGTTTCATCAATCCGACCCGCCGATAGAGGCCGAGTCATGAAACGAGCACTGGGCGCGATGGCCGCCAACTGGTTGCGCAAACCGGAAAACCAGGAACGTATCAAGCGCACCGCGCGCGACGTGTGGGGCAAGTTCCAGCAGCGCCGCGAGGCCCGCAAGAACCCCAACGCCAGCACCAAGGGCCCACAGGGCCAGCGACCCACCGAGCGCAACGCCCCCGACAGCCACGATGAATGAGCCGTATTCGCTACGCGCAGTCGGCGCGAGGCTGCTCGCACTTCTGGCGGCCGTGCTTCTCGCCGGCTGCGCGGGCGGCCCGCCCGAGGATCCAACCGAGCCGGCCTATCAGCGCTATTGGCAATGTGCCTATGCTGCGGCCATGCCCTATGCGGCGGACTACAGCGTAAGCCCGCGCAGCGCGGCCGCGAGGGCGCAGTCGGCCTGCGATAACGTCTACCGCGCATATCGCGATGCCCGCATCAGCTACGTGCGCTCGGTGGTCCCGGCCCAGGATCGCGCCATGGCCACTACGCTGGGCAGCCAGGCCGCGCGGGAGCGCTACAAGATGGTCACCCAACGCCTGACCGAGCTGGTCGCCGAGGCGCGTTGAAGCCGACGGCGCCGGCACGCGCCGCTGTTGGCGGCTATGCCCGGCGCGTTTCGCATATCGGATTACGGGCAGCGCGGCCGTCTTTGATACCGTCGGTCATGAATTGGATGCACCGACCGACGAGCCCCACCATGACTGCGCAAGCACTGCCCGACACCATGCACGCGATGCGGCTGACCGGCCACGGCGGCGTGGACAAGCTCGTCTACCAGGACGATGTGCGCACCCCCACACCCGGGGCCGGCGAAGTAGTGGTCCGTGTGACCGCCACGGCCAAGAACAATACCGACCGCAAGGCCCGTGAAGGCCTCTACCCGACGCGTGAAGCCGGCGACGTGACCTCGTTCGCGATCGGCGGCACGCCCACGCTGACGTTCCCGCGTATCCAGGGCGCGGATATCGTCGGCCGGGTGGCAGCGGTCGGCGACGGCATCGATGCCTCGCGCATCGGCGACCGGGGCCTGCTGGACTTCAATATCTACGGCGATACCGCCGACGGCCCTCGGCGCGACATCAACCTCACCCCCGACTACTACGGCCACGGTGCCGACGGCGGCTATGCCGAGTATGTGGCCGTGCCCGCCGACCAGTTCCATGCCATCGACAACGATCTGAGCGATGCCGAACTGGCCAGCCTGGGCATGTGCTCCTACCAGACCGGCTACCACATGCTCACGGCGGCGAATATCGTCGCCGGCGAGCGCGTGCTGGTCACCGGCGCCAGCGGCGGCGTGGGCACGGCACTCATCCAGCTGTGCCGGGTGATCGGCGCCATTCCCTACGCGCTGAGCACGCCCGACAAGGCCGACGCGCTGCGAGCACTGGGCGCCGAAGCGGTGTTCGATCGTGCCGATATGGAGAACTTCACCCAGACGGTTCGTGAGGCCACCGGCGACGAGCCCATCGATGCGGTCATGGATCTGGTGGGCGGCGACATGACGCATCGCTTCATCGATACGATGATCTTCGACATGGGCCGGCGCAGGACCTATCCGCGTCTGAGCATCGCCGGTGCGAGCGGCGGCAATGTCAGCGAGGTGCTTTGGACGCGTATCTATCTCTATCAGGTGCAGATTTTCGGTGTCTCCCACGGTACCCGCGATGAGGCCGAACAGCTCATGCGCTGGATTCGCGGCGGTGAGCTCCAGCCGGTGCTGCATGCCGCGTTCAAGCTCTCGGAACTGCATGAAGCCGAGCGCTATTTCGTGGATCGGTCGAGCAATTACCTGGGCAAGATCGTGATCGTACCCGACAGCCAGTGGGACCAGCACGGCGCCCGCTACGCGCTGAGCGCCTGAACACGCCGAATTCGCAGCAGCATTTTGCAAGAGACCGTGGCATGAGCGCAGAACTGACGTTTCAGATCATCGATACCCATGCCGGCGGCGACGTCAGCCGCATCGTCGTGGGCGGCATCACCCGCCTGCCCGGCGCGACGGTACGCCAGCAGATGGAATACCTGCGCGACCATGCCGACGGCCTGCGCACCGTCCTGCTCGAAGAGCCCTACGGCATCCCGGAGATGTCGGTGGACCTGATCGTGCCGCCGTCCAATCCCGAGGCGCAGGCCGGCTATATCATCATGGAAGTGATGGGTTACCCCATCTACTCCGGCTCCAACACCATCTGTACGGCCACTGCCCTGCTCGACAACCACATGATCCCCAAGCGCGAAGGCCGCCAGCAGTTCGTGCTGGAATCGCCCGCCGGGCGCGTGGCGATCGAAGCACGGGTCGAGAACGGCGTAGTCGAGGCCATCACCTGCGAAGGCCTGCCCAGCTATATCGATACCCATCGCGCCACGATTCACGTGCCGCTGATTGGTGAGGTGACCTACAGCATTGCCTATAGCGGCGGCTTCTATGCGCTGGTGGACGCCGCCGAGCTGGGCTTTTCGCTGACCCGCGACGAGGAGTCGCGGCTGGCCCACTGTGCCCAGGCGATCGTCGAGGCGATTCTGCAAGAACGCGGCTTTTCCCATTACGAGCTCGGCGATGTCGGGCCGCTGCCGTTTCTGCACTTCATGGGCGAGGTCGAACAGACCGGAGCCGGCCACTATCGCTCGCGCTCGGCCACCTATGTACACCCCGGCGTGATCTGTCGCAGCACCACGGGCACCGGCACCTCCGCGCGCATGGCGTTGATGCACTACGAAGGCCGCATGCAGCCGGGCGATACCCTGGAAACGGTGTCGCTGCGCGGATCGAGCTTTCTGGGCACGTTCACGCGCGTCGCCCGGGCCGGCGGCTACGACGTGGTGGAAAACACCATCACCGGCAAGGCCTACGTCATCGCCCGCTCGCAGATCGTTGTGAACCCGGACGACGAACTGGTCGACAGTTCCCAGCTGCGCGGCATCCTGACCTGCACACAATCTCGGGACTAAGTTTTGCGTGTTCGCTCGTCGCGCGGGCGCGTCGTTCTTGGATGTCTTCATTCCGCCCGTGAACGCAACAGGCGGAAGTTGGTGGATCGGTTTCGCGACGTCGTACAACGACCGCGTTGGTGGCCGACCTGACCGAGCCACGCACGGCCAATGCAAGGCCGCTCATGACGCTTGCGAAAGGACGCTACGGCGCAACGGCTTCGAAATGGCGGGCGATCGCGCCCGGCGTGGTCAGCCAGACATCGTCGCGCGCGGCCGCGACATGGGCCAGCGCTTGGCGTAAGACGCGCAGGCGAAACGGCTGGCCGACGATATAGGGGTGCAGCGCGATGCCCATGACCAGGGGCTGGTTTCGCGCCTGCTCGCGCATCTCGTCGAACTGGTCGACGATACGGGCAGCGAACTCGCGATAGTCGATATGGTGGGCCACGATCGACGGGATGTCGTTGATCTCCTGCGGGTAAGGCACCGATAGAATGCGTCCGCCGTCGCGGGTGGCCATCCAGGTGGGCTGATCGTCGTGGCACCAGTCCAGGTGATAGCCAAAGCCGGCTTCGGCCAGCAGATCCGGGGTGATCTCGCTTTGCGCGATCCACGGGCCGAGCCAGCCGGCAGGCGTTTCGTCGAACGTTTGGCTTAGACGAAAGCGTGATTCGGCAATCAATGCAGCCTCGCCGGCTTCGTCGAATTCGTTCTGGGATTCGCTGTTGGTACGCCCGTGGGCGATCAGCTCGGTATGCAGGCGTTCTCGATAGGCGATGACCAGTTCGGGGCAGTAGTCGGCGATCGTGCTGTTCACGATCAACCCCACCGGCAGATCAAGTGCTTCGAACATCTCCAGCATGCGCCAGGCCCCCACGCGGTTGCCGTAGTCACGCCAGGCATAGTTGAGCACATCGGGTTCGCGCCGCCCGCTCGCAAGCGCGGCGCCGTGGCCCTGGCCGAAATCGAAGTGTTCAAGATTCAGCCCGATATACACCGCCAGCCGCCGGCCTTCGGGCCAGTCGAAATCGGGGCGGTCGACGATGGCGCTGTAACGATAGCGCCCGTGGCTTCGAGTCGTTCGTGGCATGGCAATACAGGCAGGAATGGCTGCTCAAGTGTAATTGCGGGATGCATACGTCGGCCATCTGCGCTAGCGTCGAAGGTGGGGGGCAAGCGATGCATTCTGGACACACGAAGCGACCCAGGTTTCTGATCGGCGTACTGCTGGTACTACTCGCGGGCGCGCTCGCGGCCGCCGAGCCGCCGCCGGTCACGCTGGCCGAACGCTACGACGGCCAGACCGATCTGGCCGACTACTGGGTAAGCGAAAAATACGACGGCGTACGCGGCTACTGGACCGGCACGTCATTGATCACCCGCGGCGGCACGCCGATCGACCCGCCGGCCTGGTTCACCGCCGGCTGGCCCGATACGCCCATGGACGGCGAGCTGTGGATAGACTACGGCGAATTCGCCCGCGTTTCCGGCATCCTGCGAACGCACGACGCCCAGGATAGCGACTGGCGCCAGATCAGCTATCGCGTGTTTGACCTGCCCGCGCACGGCGGCGATTTCGATAAGCGCGTGCCGGCCATTCGCGAAACCGTCGCTGCAATCAACCAGCCCTGGGTGGTGGCGATTCGTCAGTTCAAGGTCGAGGATACGGCCGCGCTCGATGCAGCACTCGACGCGGTGCTCGCCCGCGGCGGCGAAGGCCTCATTCTGCACCGCGGGGACGCGCCCTATCGTTCCGGGCGCAGCGACGACCTGCTCAAGCTCAAGCCCTACGACGACGCCGAAGCCATCGTCACCGCCATCAACCCCGGCCAGGGCCGGCTCGAGGGGCTGATGGGCTCGCTCGACGTGCGTACACCCGACGGCCGCGAATTCGCCATCGGCAGCGGCTTTACCGACGCGGAGCGTGCCGAGCCACCGCCGGTCGGCAGCTGGATTACCTACCGATACAACGGCGAAACCGCGACCGGCCTGCCGCGGTTTGCCCGTTTTCTCCGGCGACGACCCGACGGGCCACCGCCCGAACCGCAATCAAGCCCTGGCTCAAGCGAATAGCCACCGCGAAGTGCCGACCACCGCAACCGTGGCCAGCATCAGCGCCGTGGGGTAGAAACAGGCAGTGAAACCCAGCGAGCGCGCCGGCGCGCCGCGTTCGTAGCCGGTGAAAAACAGAATACGGCCGAGCACGAACGCGATGGCCGCGAGCACCACGGACGACAGTGTGTCGATAGGCATGAGCAGCGCCCAGGCAAAATACGCGACCACGGCCAGCATCACCTGCTCGTGCGTGTTCTGGGCCAGCGCGCGCAACAACTGCACGCGCGACGAGCCCTCGGTGAGACCGGCGCCGTCGATATCTGCCGCATGAAAGAAGCGATGCTTTGCGATGCGCCCAATCGCGACCATAAGGCAGAGTGCCGGCAATAAGGACGCACCGCTGGCAATCGACAACCGCGTGGCCAGGTCGTTGTCGAACGGGCCGAATACATCGACGAACGCGCCGCCCCACACCACGACAGCCGCCACGATGGCACCTGCGGCCATGCCGCGAAGCACGCCGCGCTGATGGGCCGATAAGTGCCGCATAGAAGCGCCGGACGCGTATTAGATTTTGACGTCGAATCCCTCGAACTGGGGCGGGCCGAGATAGATATCGCGGCGTGCGCCCGCATTCGCATGGGCCTTGCGAAAGGCCTCGCTCTGGGTCCAGGCCTCGAAGGCCGCGCGCGATTCCCACTCCGAGTGCGAAGCAAACAGGGTGTACTCGTCGTTGGTCGCGCCCTGCAACATATTGAACTGCTTGAAGCCAGGTACGCCCTCCAGATGACTGTCGCGCTCACGCCAGATCGCGAGAAACTCTTCTTCGCAGCCGGGCTTGATCTTGAAACGGTTCATGGCGATGAACATGGCCTGCTCCCATCTATGAAAAACCGTTGCGAGTATACGCATCGCCCGGCGGCCCATGACACGACGATCATTGCGCAATACAGCTACAATGGCGCGCTTTGTGAACGGGCCTCGCCGTCGCGCCTGCCCTACCAGGAGCCGTTTTGCTGATTCGTATTCTCGAAATCACGGTGCCGGTGTTCGGCATCATCGCCCTGGCCTATGCCTACGGTCGCCGGCGCCCGACCGATCTACGCGACGCGAACCGGCTCAACATCAACATCTTCACCCCGGCGCTGATCTTTCATGCCCTGACCGAGCGCTCACAGGGCGGGGACCACTTCATCAGTGCCGCGATCGGCGCCACGGTCATCGTACTCGGCTCGGGCCTGCTGGCCTGGGCCTGGGTACGATTCACGAAACGTGACCCGGCGGTCTATATCGGCCCGACAATGTTCAACAACTGCGGCAACCTGGGCCTGCCGCTGGCCATTCTCGCCTTCGGCGAAGACGCCCTGCCGTTGGCCGTGGTGCTGCTGGTCACCGAAAACCTGCTGCAATTCACCGTTGGCCTGTGGCTGCTGGGCGACTCGATTCATATCAAGCGTCTGGCGACCAACCCGATGCTGGTGGCCACCTTTGCCGGCGTGCTCGGCATGGTCATGGACTGGCATGCCCCCGCGATGATCGAGCCCGGTATTCGCATGCTCGGCGAGATATCCATCCCGCTCATGCTTGTCGCGCTGGGCGTGCGCCTGGCCGACGGCGCGCCGGGCCAGTGGTCTGCCGGCTTCTGGGGTGGGCTGGCCTGCCCGCTCACCGGCCTGATCGTGGCCGTGCCCTGGGTATTGATCACCCAGCCCGCCCCGCCGCTGGCCGCCCTGCTGATCGTATTCGGCGCCCTGCCGCCGGCCGTGCTCAACTACATGCTCGCCGAACAGTTCGAGATCGCCCCGCAACAGGTCGCCGCAATCGTGGCCGTTGGTCATGTAATCGCGCTGGCGGTCATACCGATTGCGCTTTATTGCGTGCTATAGCGCCTGGATTGCGATCGCTTGCCCGGTTACGCTTCATGCTGGAAAAGACGTCAGCGAAGCCGCGAGGGTAATTTGCTCGGATTCGCCTTGCCGTGCGTACACGCGAGTATCGTAATTCGGCTTTCTTGCACCTGATACCAAACCAGAAACGGAAATCGGCGCAGCACTGCTCGCCGTATACGGCGGTATTTCTGCGGGTCCATTAGGGCGTCGAATTCAGCGTTGAACTCGGCTGCCAAGCCGGCCTGCTGCTGTTCGTACCACTGCTGCGCTTCAACCACATCGCGTCGACGCTAGACGTTGTAGATCAAGGCAGCTGGCGTTTGAGGCGCTCGCGAACGTCGGACCACGGACTTTCGTCAACCGGATCAGCTTCAGCATCGGCGATACGCGCGTCCAGTAACGACTGCTCGGCAGCTGTTACAGGCACCTCTTCCGTACCAATCGTTTCCCACACCGCCTCAATGAACTCCAATCGTTCAGCAAGCGAGAGTTCTTTGACCTTGGATATTAGGTTCGTATCGATCATGGGTAGCGAATAGCGTAATCAACGCATCCGCAATACGCCCACAACGGACTGCCCGATTCAAACCGGCGGCAGCGCACGATTCATGTGGCCATTACCGATCGGCACGGGGTCGAACGCCAGCGCGTTCACGCCCTCGATACAGGCAATATTCAGCCCATACTCCGACGGGTTGCTACGTCGTTTGTGGTGGGTATACACGCCGCACAGGCTGCAGAAGAAATGTTCGGCCACCCGCGTGCCCCAGCGATAGACCGAAAGTACGTCTTCGCCTTTGACGACGGTGACATGGGTCGTGGGCACGCTGGCCATCACATACCCTTTTCGGCTGCAAAGCGAGCAATCACATCGTCTGAGATTCTCGAGGCCGTTATCGAATTCAATCGTCAGCTCGACCGCGCCGCAATGGCAGGCGGCCTTTCGAAATTCCGTCATGACGTTTCCTCACGGGCACTAACCTTCAACCGCGTCAAGATAGCGCATGTGTACCCGCACGCCGCAGCTCGGCTGCGACCGGGCGCTGTCATACCTGAACAACTGACATAAAAAAACCGACCGATCACACGACCGGCCGGCTTTTTTGACGTGGGCTGTGAGTTAACCGATCAGTTCTGTTCGCTCAGGAACGGATAGTCGGTATAGCCCTTTTCGTCGCCGCCGTAGTAGGTGGCTTCGTCCGGCTTGTTGAGTTCGGCCCCTACTCGGAAGCGTTCGACCAGGTCCGGGTTGGCGATATAGGGACGACCGAAGGCCGCACCGTCGCCGAGACCCTTCTCGATAAGCGCCTCGGTGCTTTCGGCGGTGTAGTGGCCGCAGAAGATCAAGGCGCCGTCGGCGAAGCGTTCACGCATGGCCTGGCGGAACTCGTCGGTGAGCTTGATATCGCCGCCGGCCCAGTCGGGCTCGTTGATATGCAGATAGGCCAGACCGCGCTTGTTGAGCTGTTCGGCCATGTAGAAGGCCATCGCCTTGGGCTCGTCGTCGGTGAGCCCGAAGATTTCGATGAACGGCGACAGGCGAATACCCACGCGATCGGCGCCCATCACTTCGACGACGGCATCGACGACTTCGAGCGGCAGACGGGCCCGGTTTTCGATCGAGCCACCGTAAGCGTCGGTACGCTTGTTGGAGCCGGTGGCCATGAACTGCTGGAGCAGATAGGCGTTGGCGGCATGCACTTCGACCATATCGAAGCCGGCCCGCTTGGCCCGGATGGCGGCCTGGCGATATTCCTCGACCACTTCGGGGATTTCCTTGGTTTCCAGCGCGCGCGGCGTGGAGGAATCCTGCAGGCCTTCGCTGCCGTCCTCGAACTGGACATAGGACTGGGCGCCTTCGCCACGAATGGCGCTCGGCGCGACCGGCTTGCGCCCGTCCGGATGCACCATTTCATGGCCCACGCGCCCGACGTGCCACAGCTGCAGGCACATGCGACCGCCAGCGTCATGCACGGCGTCCACCACGCCTTTCCAGCCGGCTTCCTGTTCGTCGGTGAAGATGCTCGGCGTGAATACATAGCCGCGCGCGGACTCCGAGATGTTGGTCGCCTCGGAGATGATCATGCCCGCACCGGCGCGCTGGGAATAATAGGTGCGCTGCATTTCGCCCGGCACCTGATCGCGACAGCGCGCGCGAGTCAGCGGCGCCATGATCACGCGGTTGGGCAACTGGAGGGCGCCGAAATCGATCGGCGAGAGAAGTTTGTCGACAGCCATTGGATTTCCTTGATCGAAAGATCGTGTGATAGCCAAGGAATTGGTGGTCGCGAATGACAAATCAAGTCGGTCGTGCACAACGCTTTCTTGCGCCGAACGCAAAGCCGGGCACAAAAAAGGCCCTGCCGCAGCGCGACAGGGCCTGAACTCGCCTGGCTGCGCTTATTCGGCCTTAACCGTCAGCGTGCCCTTCATGCCGGCCTGGAAGTGGCCCGGGAAGGTGCAGATATAGGTGTAGTCGCCCGGCTCTTCCGGCGCGGTGAACGTCACCGTATCGGATTCGCCGCCGCCGACGAGGCCGGTATGGGCGACGATCTGGTCGCTCATTTCTTCCGGCACATAATCGTTGGCCTTGGCGCTCATCGCGGCTTCGTCGACCTTGGCCGCATCGGCATCCGCCTTGAGCAGAATCCAGTTATGCGCCATCGCCGCAGCCGGCAGCTTGCTGTTGTTGACCAGCTTGACCGTGACTTCTTCACCCGGCTTGACGGTGATCGATTCCTGGCTGAAACGCAGGCTGTTGGTGCCTTCGATCTCGACCGTCTTGGCCTGGGCAGCAACCGCCAGGGTAGACAGCGCAGCGAACAGCGTGAACAGGATCGTCTTCTTCAACATGTCGTTTATCTCCATTGATTTTGTTTATGCACAATGCAAGCAATACCGGCGATACGCAAGCTGTGACGGGTTCGCCACGGCATCAGCAAAGGCCACCCTATCGCCGCCCCAATCGCAACAAAGTCTAGTGAAGGCGGCTGAATCGGGGCTGACGCATCGCCATTGACCGCGGCTAGAACACGATCACTTGGCGGATGGCCTCGCCGGCCGCCAGCCGTTCGAAGCCGGTATTGATTTCGTCGAGCGTGAGCCGGTGCGTAAGCAGCCGATCCACCGGCAGACGCCCGGCCTGGTAGAGCGCGATGTATTCGGGGATATCGAGCTTGGGCACATGGCCACCCAGATACGAGCCCATGAGGGTGCGCTCCTGGGCCACGAGCTGCGTCGGGGACACCGGCAGGCGCACGTCCGGATGCGGCAGGCCGGCGGTGACCGTCTTGCCGCCCTTGCCGGTCGCGGCGAAAGCGAACTCCAGGGCTGGCTGTACGCCGGCGAATTCCGCGGCCACGTCCACTCCGCCGTTCGTCCATTCCTTGATCTTGTCGAGGGCGTCCTCGTCCTTGGTATTGACCGTGGCGGTGGCGCCCAGCTCGCGCGCACGCTCGAGCTTGTCGTCGTCGATATCGGCGGCGATCACCTGCGCGGCGCCGCCGGCAATGGCACCCAGCACCGCGGAAAGCCCCACACCGCCCAGGCCGACGACCAGCACCGTCTGGCCCAGCCTTAGGCCGGCGGTATGGACCATGGCGCCCACGCCGGTCAGCACGGCACAGCCGAAGATAGCGGCGATCTCGAAGTCGAGGTTCTTATCGATCTTGACCAACGATTCGGTGCGTACCACGGCATGTTCGGCAAAGCCGGACACACCCAGATGGTGATACACGTCGTTGCCCTGCTCCTTGATACGAATGCCGTCATCGAGGAGCGTGCCGGCATTGTTGGCCTGTGCGCCCGGCGTGCACAGCGCGGCGCGGCCGTCGGCACAGTAGTCGCAGTGGCCGCAGCTGGGCACGAAGGAACACACGATATGATCGCCGACCTCGAAGCCCTTGACGTTCGGGCCGACTTCGATGATTTCGCCGGCCGCTTCATGACCCAGCACCATGGGCGTGGGCCGGGGACGGTTGCCGTCGATGGTGGATAGATCGGAATGACACAGCCCGGCCGCATGAACCTTGATGAGCACTTCGCCCGCCTGCGGCGCATCGAGCTCGAAGGTCTCGATCTTGAGCGGCTGGGAATCACTGTAGGGGCGTTGCGCGGACATTTCGCGCAATACGGCAGCTCGGGTCTGCATAAGAACTCCTGGTCCTGGGAATAAGACGGCGCCGGCGGCAGCCTGTGCCCAAATCTATCATTTGAAATGACGTTTCGGGGGTATGGATTTTACCGACGGGCTTCGAGTGCGGGCAGCAGTCGTGCAAGACTATGCGCATCACGACATCACCCGACGATCGCTGCGCTTTGCGTGTGCAGCGTTTCGCAAAGGCTTTGACATGACCCCCAGCACCGAAACCTACCCCATTGATATTGCCGGCCTGCACCGCGAACTGCCCCTGTTCGAAGTGGCCGCGGGTACCCGTATCGCGGTGCTCAACGTACTCGGCGATACCGAGCTGGTGGAGACCGCCAGCCGGGCGCTGGCGGCAAAGCTCGAAGCCGTGGACTACAGCGTGCTGGTCACCGCCGAGGCGAAGTCGATCCCGCTGGTGCATGCGCTGTCGGTCGCCACGGGCAAGCCCTATATCGTGCTGCGCAAGAACTACAAGCCGTATATGGGCGACGCGCTCAAGGCCGAGACGCTGTCGATCACCACCGGTCAGCCACAGACGCTGTTCCTCGACGCCAAGGATCGTGCGCTGGTCGACAGTGCCAATATCGTGCTGCTCGACGACGTGATCAGCTCGGGCTCCACCCTCCAGGCCATGCGCGCGATCATGGATCGCGCGGGCGCGCACGTGGCCGCCGAAACCGCGATCCTCACCGAAGGCGAGCGCGAAAACTGGCACCACATCATTTCGCTGGGCCATTTGCCGGTTTTCACCGACGAGACAGCCCGCTAGGCTGCGAACACGGCGGTGGCGATGCCAAAACCGTAGAGCACGATCAACGCCGCACTTTCGAAACCGATATTCCCCACCCCGTTCTTCTCGCGCCGGATCAACCCCAGCAGCAGAACGCCCGTCATCAGAATCGACAGGCCCATCCAGAGCAGGGTCTGCTCGGGAATCGCGTGGTAGATCGAGCCATCCCGATAGGCCAGATCGGCGGCGCCGGCAAACAGGCAGTCGAAGGCATTGCCGCCGATGATGCCGCCCACCGCCAGCTGTAGCGCGCCCCGGCGTACTGCGGCGACCGAGGTCACCAGCTCCGGCAACGAGGTGCAGATGGCGGTGAGTATCACCCCCACCGCGGTCGCTCCGAGCCCGGTTTGGGCGCCGATACGGCTGGCCACGATCTCCAGCACGAAACCACTCACACCGAGCAGCGCCGCGAGTGCCAGAAAGCTCAGCCAGAGCGAGGCCAGCGGGCGCGCCAGCGCTTCGTCGTCGGGTTCGTCATCGCGGGTTTCGCCGGTTTCGCGCGGGGCCCACATGCGCAGCTGCTGGGCGTCGTTGACCACGCGCAGACCAAAGCCATAGCCGGCAAACAGCACCAGCGTAGCCGGGTGAATGCCGGCCACGGTATAGGCCGGCGTATAGGGCGCGACCAACAGCAGGGCCAGCAGGCAGATCAGCAGCGCGCTCTGGGCAAGATTGGCGGTCGAGGCCGCCGCATGTTCGAGATTGGCGCGCTGGTAGACGGCATCGGCGATGGCCAGGAACACCGTCTGTACCGCGATACCGCCCAGCGCATTGCTCATCGCCAGCTCGGGCTCGCCCTTGAGCGCCGCGGTGACCGATACGACGATGCCGGATAACGACGTGGCCGCCCCCAGCAGGACCGCGCCGGCGATCGCTTCGCCCAAGCCCGTGCGATCGGCCAGATCGTCGGCGATATGGGTCAGGCGGGTGCCGACCACGGCGATCACCGCCGCGATCAGCGCAAAGACCCCCAGGCTGGCTTCGAGGCCCAGCGTCGACAGCCAGCTCACTTGCTCACGCTTCGCCGTTTGAAGGGTTTGTCGCTGTCCTTGCCGTTACGCATCACGCTGATGCGTTGGTTGGCGCGGCCGATCAGCCGGCGTTGCCAGCGCCGCTCGGCGGCGGTGACCGACGACTCGCTGGCATCCCAGGATTCCTGCAGCAAGAACTTGCTCGCCGCGACCGCATCGGGCGAATAGGCGCTCATCTCCAGCGCGATATCACGCGCGGCCTCGGCGGGGTTGTCGTCGAGATGGGTGACAAGGCCGAGTTCGTGCGCTTCGCGCGCGCTGATGATCTTGGCGCTCATGACCAGTTGCTTGGCTACGTCGATACGCACCAGCTCGCGAAGCAGGGCCACGCCGCCCATATCCGGCACCAGGCCCCATTTGGTCTCCATGACCGACAGGCGGGCGTCGGGCGCGGCCACGCGCACATCCGCCCCCAGCGCGAGCTGTATGCCCGCACCGAAGCAGTTGCCATGAATAGCGGCCACCACCGGCACGCCGATATCCCGCCAGGCCAGGCTCCAGCGCTGAAAGCGATTGGCGTAGGGCAGCCACAGCTGAGCCATCAGGGGCGCGACCGCCAACGGCCCGTTCATCACCGACCCGAAATCCAACCCGGCACAGAAAGACGGCCCGTTGCCCTGGATGACGATCGCGCGCACGTCGCGATCCTTGGCCAGCGTGCTCGCGGTGTCGTTGACCGCATCCAGCATGGCCATGTTCATGCCGTTGTGCTTGCGCGGGCGATTCAGACAGACCCGTGCCAGCCTGCCCTCGTGTTCGACGACAACGGTTTCGTCCGATTCGCTCATGCGCATTCTCCGGCGTAAAAGCACACACTCTGCAGGGTTTTACCGCAATCGACCAGCGCGCGCCGGCCCCACGACGTGCCGGTTTCGTCAACCGGACAAGCAACACGGCAAGCGCAACAAAAAGGCGGCCCCTGAAAGAGGCCGCCCTGATCGCCGTTCAAGCGGGGCCGTTCAGCCTTTCAGATGCTTTTCGAAAAAGGCCATGCTGCGCTCCCACGCCTTTTTGCTCGCTTCGGGATCGTAGTAGTCCCAGTCTTCGTTGCCGAAAGCGTGCGGCGCATCGTAGCGATAGGCTTCATAGGGGACGTTCGCCGCCTTGAGCTTCTGTTCGAACGCGTCGGCCTGGTCGATGGGGAAGAACGTGTCCTGCTCGGCGAAATGACACTGCAGCGGGATGGCGATCGAGCTTGGGTCCCCGGCCTCTTCCGGCGGAATGCCATACCAGGACACGGCCGCGCCGGTTTCGTCGTTGTGCATGGCCGAAAGCACGGCCAGAACGCCGCCCATGCAAAAACCAATCACGCCGACCTTGTCGCTATCGGCCTTGAGATACTGCAGCGCGCCGCGAATATCCTGGGTGGCCGCATCGCCGAAGTCGAGCTCGTTCATCTTGTGCTCGGCTTCCTTTTCATCCAGCGCTTTGTCGCCGTGGTACAGGTCCGGCACCAGCACGCGATAGCCGGCTTCGGTCCACTGCTGGCCCACACGCTTGATCTGGTCGTTGAGGCCCCACCATTCCTGGATGACGACGATGCCGGGCGCGTTCGCGCTCGCCGGTTCGGCATAAAAGCCGCTGGCCGTACCGCCGTCAGGGCGCTTGTATTCGATCTGTTGAGACATGAGTACGTTACTCGATGAGGATACGTACCCGCATGCTACCGCGCCCGACCGCCGTTTTTAAACGCGGCCATGCCGGGCACGCGCCGCGGAGCGCGCGATCATCGCGCTGCCTGTTGACGAACGCCGGTGAGCGCCGCGAACTGGGTATCGTTGAGCATGGCATCCAGCGGCAGCCAGGCCTGGCTGTCCGGGCGGCGGGCACGCAGCGCCGGGTCGGCCAGCGACACTTTCTCGCCGGTTTTTTCTTCGATCATGCGTTCGATGGTCGCGGCATCCATCTCGCCGTTTTTGAGCTTGACCAGTTCCGCCTCGTCCAGGTCCAGCGTGGTGTTGCTGGCACTGCCCGGCAGGTAGATGGCACCCGTCGCGAAATCCACCGCAAAGGCAATCACGCCCGGCACGATGAAAAACAGCAGGCCGATACCATCGAGCACCGCCACGGCCGGATCGATACGGCCATCGACCTGGCCCTTGCGTTCGGGGTAGAGGATCACGCCGCAGGCGGTCGTGCCAACGAGCGTGACTGCCATCGCGGCGGCGATACCGAGACGGCGGGCATTTCTAAGATCGGCCATAGCATGTTCTCCTCAGTGGACCGGGTGGGCTCGACCTCCAAGGTCGTCCACGATTTCGCAATTATTAACCCAGTATAAAAATACACAATTTTCCGGGCTGATAACGCGTGTATGCGAATGCCCGCACGCGCCGCGGCCGTGAAGCCATTGGAGCAAACGACGGCCAGGCGCCGGCGTTTCAGTCGATGGCATTGAAAACAGCTGACACGGGCAGCCGTCTTGTTGCCGAATCAATAATAAATAACCCTACACCTACTCAGGATTGCCGCCCGCGGCCGATGCAGTAGAGACGGGCCCGCGAGTCGACCTACCCAAGATCATGGCAGCATTCCATCTGGCGGCAACACCGTGCACCGACACGTTCACCCGCCCGCCGCCGGCCCGTCGAGCGGATAGCGGTTTTACGCTCGTCGAGCTTATGATCGTGGTCGCGATCATCGGTGTTCTGGCCGCGATCGCGACGCCCGTTTATATCGACTACGTTGCCCGCGCACGTGTCAGTGAAGGACTGGCATTGGCAGCGCCGGTGAAAACGGCCGTCGGCGAGTACTACAGCGTCAACGGCGAGCTACCCACGGTGGCCAACAACAACTGGACCGACGTGCTCGCCGCGCTGAACCTGCCTAACAGCTCCGATACCGGCGCGGCCTCGGGTAACAACGTCAAACGGATCTGGTGGCATAACAGCGCCGATGATCCGTCGATCCGGATCCGCTACAGCGGCTTGCCGATCGAAGACGACCTGCTCTATCTGGAAGCGGATTTCAACAACGGCTCGATCAGCTGGAACTGTGTGGCGCCCGCTAGCGGCGGTGTGCCCGATCGTTATCTGCCGGCAAGCTGTCGCTGAGCCGAGCACGCGGCTTGCTTCATTCGCCCTGCTTGAAGCGCCGTAGCTCGCGACGCTGTTTCTTGTCCGGCCTGAGCGACGGTCGCGGCATGGTCATGCGCGCGGCGCGTCGTTCGCCGGCCTGGGCCTCACGATGCTCGCGACTGGCCGGCGTTTCCTCATACAGCTGCACGGCCTGGGCGGCCGGGCCGCGCTGCTCGGACAGCGCGCGCACATCCACCTCGAACGCCGTCTCGCCCTTGGTGATTTCCAGGCGATCGTCGATCTTGACCCCGGTGCTGGCCTTGGCCCGATTGCCGTTGACGTGCACCTTGCCGCCCTTGACCGCCTTGGCGGCCATGGAACGGGTCTTGAAGAACCGGGCCGCCCAGAGCCATTTATCGACCCGGACGGGGTTATTGTGCGCGGATTGCGTCATCCGCAGACTGTGACATCAAATTCACGGCTGGCAAACCATCGCGTGTTCGACCGATTTCGTCTGATCTACCGACTTCGCGCCACGCCCGAGGGCGTCGAGGTCGTAGCCGGCCGTGTGCCACCACGCTTTCTTGCCGCGGTCCGCGATGTGGTGCGCCTGCACGGCATCGACCGGGGAGAAATCGAATGCAAGGGTGCCGGGCGCAAGGCACGCCTGCGCTTTTCCAGCGATTTTCCGAGCAAGGGGCGCCAGGCCATACGCAACGTATGGTCGCCGCCGACCACGCCTGGCCCCGGCGGCGGTCGTCGCGCAAGCGGCTAGAACCGTCTCGCGCTTTAGACCAAGGTCTGACACGCCGATACCGAATGCCGTATGTTTACGCCCGGTGTCTTTTCGGCAGGAACAATCGCATGATCACGGTTCACCATCTCGAGGACTCGCGCTCGCAGCGGGTGCTCTGGCTACTCGAAGAGCTGGAACTGCCCTACGAGGTTCGACACTACAAGCGCGATCCCAGGACCATGCTGGCACCGGCCGAACTCAGGAAAGTGCACCCACTGGGCAAATCGCCGCTGATCACCGACGATGACCGTACCGTGGCCGAAACCGGCCTGATTATCGATTACATCGTCGAAACCCACGGCAACGGCCGGCTGGCCCCGCCGCGCGGCAGCGACCAACGCATGAATTATGACTACTGGCTGCATTACGCCGAAGGATCGGCCATGCCGCCGCTATTGCTACATCTGGTGTTCGATACCGTCGAGAAGCGGGCGCCGTTTCTCATAAGGCCCATCGCCAAGGCGATTTCGATGAACGTAAAGAAACAGTTCATCTGGCCACAGCTCAACCTTCATATGGACTATATCGAGCACAAGCTACGCCAGAAGGAATGGTTCGTGGATCACCATTTCACGGCCGCCGATATCATGATGAGCTTTCCCCTGGAGGCCGCTTGCGCACGCGTAGATCTCCAGGCCCGCTGTCCGAATATCACCGCCTTCCTCAAACGCATTCACGAGCGCCCGGCCTATCAGCGAGCGCTCGAAGCCGGCGGGCCCTACGCCTACGCCTGATGCGACAAGGCCCGCGCGTCGGCGGGCCTTGTCGATCTCTTTGGGCGTTGCCGTATCAGCTACCGCCGTCGGTCGTAGCCGTACTGGCGTCGACCGTAACCTCATCTCGAATACGATCGACCGTCGCGCTGCCGATACCGCTGACACGGGTCAGATCGTCCACGGATTCGAAGTCGCCGTGTGCCTCGCGCTCTTCGATGATCGCAGCCGATTTGGCTTCACCGATATACGGCAGTTCGCTCAGCGCTTCGGCATCCGCGGTATTGACGTTGACAGCCGCCATGGCGACAGCGCTCATCACCAAAGCACAGACGAGAACCAGAACCTGTAACAAATTCTTCATTTTAAAAACCCCAATTTTCAAAAGAAGCTTTAACCTAGCGAGGCTGGTTCGAGGACGCAAATTGAACCTTTGTTACACCTGGAACAGCTTTTCATTGAACGAAGCATCAATTATTTAGCGCGATTTTCAATTCAATATCGAAACAGCGTTCCGAAGCGACAACTTGTCACCGCGCATCGTTGGCGGTTTCAGGCCGCGGCGACGTCCCGAGCGGGCAATGTCTTGAGGGTATCCCGGCGCAGGGGCATATAACCCGGCTCGGCGCAGGCCAACAGCCTGGATTGCGGCGGGATTTCGAAGGTGCGTTCGTCAGGGCTTCGTACACGCGCCGAACCGGTACGGACTATCAGCACCATGCGAATGAGGCACCTACGACGGTGCTTCGTGATCTGGTGGGATCGTGTTCGAGATCGCAAGCTCGCTTGCGATCAGCCTTCAGCTGCAGCCGATCGCGTCTGGCGCGTCTTATTCTACCCTGGCTTTGCGCGTGCTGCCCCGATGTCCACTATGAGCCGCGTCAGCACACCCGGCCCCTCGCTGCACACGACAGGCCGCAAGTGAAGCCGTCAGCGCTCTCCGGCTTCGCACAGGGCCTGGATATGTACCGCCGCGCTGGCGGCGAGTGCGTCGAGAGCGTAGCCACCTTCCAGCGTGGACACTACCCGCCCGTCGCAGAGACGATCGGCGGCCTCGACGATGCGCTCGGTCACCCACTGGTAATCCTCGGCCTCGAGCATGAGGTCGGCCAGCGGATCCGAGCGATGGGCATCGAAGCCGGCCGACACGAAGATCATCTCGGGCGCGAATGCATCCAGGGCCGGCAGCCAGTCACGCTCGACCGCCTGGCGGAACACGCTGCCCGGGGTGCCGGCCTTGAGGGGCGTCTTGACCAGCGTGTCGTGGCCGTTGTCATCCGAAGTGAAGGGAAAAAGCGGGCTCTGATAACTGGAACAGAACAGCGCGCGCGGTTCGTTGCCGAGCACGTCTTCGGTGCCGTTGCCGTGGTGCACGTCGAAGTCGAGAATCGCCACGCGCCGCAGCCCGTGGGCATGCAATGCGTGCGCCGCGCCCACCGCGACGTTGTCGAAGAAACAAAAGCCCATCGCCCGGTCGCGCTCGGCATGGTGGCCGGGCGGGCGCACGGCACAGAAGGCGTTGGCCGCCTCGCCTGCCAGCACGGCATCCGTCGCGGCCACCACCGCACCGGCTGAATGCAGCGCGGCGGTCAGGCTATGGCCATTCATGTAGGTGTCGTCATCCAGACGCACGCGGCCACGCGTGGGCGCGAAAGTCACGAGTTCGTCGACGTAGGCCGGACTGTGCACCCGTTTGATGGCGTCCAGGGGTGCCTGCGGCGCATCCCGGCGGGCCACACGGCGGTCTGCCCCGACCACGCTCATGCCTTTTTCGATAGCGACCAGTCGTGCCGGCGCCTCGGGGTGGCCACGCCCCATATCGTGCAGCGGGCAACTCGAATGGCTGAAGTACGCAGTGGTCATAGAGGAATCGTCCGAATACCGACAGGTAGTACGGCGCCAGACTTCGGCGCCGAGATATCCTGCGCATCGAACAACACCGCACGGCGCAATGCAAGTCAGCCGAAAGTCGGTACGGGCCTGGGCAAAATCCGCCGGCCCTGCTCCGGCCATAAAAAAAACGCCGCACAAGGCGGCGTTTTTCGGCTGACGCTTACCCGGCTCGCGCGTTCGCGGCCGGCGTTGGCGTCACTGGCTAACGCATGGCCACGATACGATCGACCACGTTGCTCTCAGCCGCTACGTCAGGGCCATACAGCGTGCTGTAGTTGCTCTGCATCCACTGGCCGAAGGCGTCCGGGTTTTCTTCGTGCAGCAGGGCCGCGAGCGCATCGAGATTCTCGCCTTCACCCGTGGCTGCTTCACGGCGCAGGGCCACCGACTGCGTATCGGCGAAGTCCTGGGCCTGGGCGAAATCGTCGTCGATGTTCTTGCCCACGATATAGGCCGTGGTGCCGGCCGTGCTGGCGGTGGTGATCAAATCATCGCGATCACGGGCGGAACTGCTGGTGGCAAGGCCGAGGCCTATCGCGGCCACGCCGCAAAGGGCAAGACCACGCGTCCAGCTGCTGGTTTTTTTATTCATTCGTTACTCCCACTAGGCTTTTGGCGATTACGCAGGCGAGGCTAGGCACCTGCGCATGAACTATTACTGAATCGGCCAGCATCGACTCACTTGTACAGCGCGTTGCCGCCGTCGCGAAATTCTTCGGCCTTTTCCGCCAGGCCGGCATCGATCGCATCCTGCGGGGTTTCGATACCGCGCTCGGCCGCGAATTCGCGTACTTCCTGCGAGATACGCATGGAACAGAACTTAGGCCCGCACATGGAACAGAAATGCGCCACCTTGGCGCTGTCCTTGGGCAGGGTTTCGTCGTGGAACTGACGCGCCTTCATCGGGTCGAGCCCGAGATTGAACTGATCCTCCCAGCGGAATTCGAAGCGTGCCTTGGACAGCGCGTTGTCGCGAATCTGCGCCCCCGGATGCCCCTTGGCCAGATCCGCGGCGTGGGCGGCGATCTTGTAGGTGATGATGCCTTCACGGACATCGTCCTTGTCGGGCAGCCCCAGATGCTCCTTGGGCGTGACGTAACAAAGCATCGCGGTGCCATACCAGCCGATCTGGGCCGCACCAATCGCCGAGGTAATGTGATCGTAGCCGGGGCCGATATCGGTGGTCAGCGGGCCGAGCGTGTAAAACGGCGCTTCGTGGCAGTCGGCCAGCTCGGCGTCCATGTTCTCCTTGATGCGCTGCATGGGAACATGGCCGGGGCCTTCGATCATCACCTGCACGTCGTGCTTCCAGGCGATCTGGGTCAGCTCGCCGAGCGTACGCAGTTCGGCCATCTGGGCTTCGTCGTTGGCGTCGGCAATCGCGCCCGGGCGCAGGCCGTCGCCCAACGAGAAGGCAACGTCATAGGCCTTCATGATTTCGCAGATCTCTTCGAAATGCGTATAGAGAAACGACTCGGTGTGATGGGCCAGACACCATTTGGCCATGATCGAGCCACCGCGGGAGACGATGCCGGTCACCCGATTGGCGGTCATCGGCACGAACGGCAAGCGCACGCCGGCATGGATGGTGAAGTAATCGACGCCCTGCTCGGCCTGTTCGATGAGCGTGTCGCGATACATCTCCCAGGTCAGTTCTTCGGCCTTGCCGTCGACCTTTTCCAGCGCCTGGTAGATTGGCACCGTACCCACCGGCACCGGCGCGTTGCGGATGATCCATTCGCGAGTTTCGTGGATGTGCTTGCCGGTGGACAGATCCATGATCGTGTCGCCGCCCCAGCGCGCGGCCCAGACCATCTTTTCGACTTCCTCGGCGATCGAACTCGTCACCGCCGAGGTGCCCATATTGGCGTTGATCTTCACCCGGAAATTGCGGCCGATAATCATCGGCTCGGATTCCGGGTGGTTGATGTTGTTGGGAATGATGGCCCGCCCGGCGGCGATCTCGTCGCGCACGAATTCGGGCGTGACATGTTCGGGCAGATTGGCGCCGAAGCCCTCACCCGGATGACGACGCAGCAGGCGCGAGTCCTTTATCGCGTCGATCTTCGCGTTTTCGCGAATCGCCACGAACTCCATTTCCGGGGTGACGATCCCCTGACGCGCATAGTGCATCTGGCTGACGTTGGCGCCGGCTTTGGCCTTGCGCGGCACCCGCACATCGGGAAAGCGCAGGTGGCCGGTCGAGGCATCCTCGGCGCGGGCGCGGCCGAACTGCGACGACAGGCCCTCGAGTAGCTCGGTATCGCCCCGCTCTTCGATCCAGGCTGCACGCAGTGCGGGCAGACCGCGGGTGAGATCGATGGCGGCTTCGGGGTCGGTATAAGGCCCGGAACAGTCGTAGATGGTAATCGGCGGGTTCTTTTCCACGCCGAACGTCGCCGGCGTGTTCGACTGGCTGACCTCGCGCATGGGCACACGAATATCCGGCCGCGAGCCGGTTTCGTGAATCTTGCGGGAATTGGGAAACGGCTCGCGCATTTCGTCGGCCAGACGCGCGGACACCGCCAGATCTTTGGGAACAGCGCTCATATCGGTTTGCCGTCGGGGGAGTAGTCTTTCAATCTACCAACCTGCAATGTGCAATAAAAGCCGCGCACAAGCGTGTGGGCGCCGCTGTGCGGGTCATTAGCCGGCGCGCGACAGGCTCGCACTGTCCACGATTGCCGCCCCGGCGGCCTGCATGGCCTCGATCGCGGCCTCGCAATCGCCGGGCTGCATATCCACGCCGCGTACGCCATCGCGCACCAGCGTCACGCCGAATCCTTCGGCCAGCGCATCCAGCACGGTGAACTTCACACACACATCGGTGGCCAGCCCGAGTACCACCACATGATCGATTTGCGCGTTGCGCAGATGCGCCGTCAGCCCGGTGGCCTGGCGGTGGTGGTTGTCGTAGAAGGCGGAGTAACTGTCGATCCGCGGGTCCGTGCCCTTGCGCACCACGTGATCGATACCGGCCACATCCAGCGCTGCTGCAAAGCCGGCCCCGGGCGTGCCCTGCACACAGTGCTCGGGCCACAAAATCTGGTCGTAGCCGTCCAGCTGCGTGACCTGAAACGGCTCGTAGCCGGCATGCTCGGCTGCGAACGACAGATGGCGCGGCGGATGCCAATCCTGGCTCGCCACCACGTGGTCGAAACGCGGCATCAGGGCATTGGCCACCGGTACCACCGCATCGCCTTCGGCGACCGCGAGCGCGCCGCCTGGCAGGAAATCGTTCTGGATATCGACGAGTAGCAGCGCCTGTTTCATATCGGATTCACTCCGCAATCTTGCCGGAACGCGAGGCCGGCGGATTGTCTCTGCGTGCCAGCCAGTCACGCAGCGCGTCCGTCGATTCTTCCAGATAACGATCGATCAATGCCGGGTAGTCGCTACGCTCGGCGAAGTAGGCAAACTGTTCTGCCGCGTGGGCACGTACATCGGCCAGAGCCGGCGCGCTGCCGGTACGCTGGCCGTTACGCACCACGCCGGTGAGCAGGTCGATATGTGGCGCCTGCGGGTCGAACTGGTGGCAGCTTTCGCCCGACGTGCCGGCCCAGGCGGTTTTCGGCGCGGCCTCGTCGAACAGCAGATCGGCAAACGGCGCGCCCTCGTCGGTAAAGCGGCGTACCTGATGCACGCCGGGACGGGTGAGCTTGCCGGGCGTGTCCGAGAGCTTCATCCGATACGACCAGGTGCCGCGATCGCTGCGAATCGCGGCCAGCTTGTAGACGCCATCGAGGGCAGCATCGGGCTGGGCGGTGGTCAGACGCGTGCCGACCCCCCAGAGCACGATCGGCGCGCCTTCGCGCTTGAGCTCGGCGACGACGTTCTCGTCCAGGCTCGAACTGGCCGCGATGCGTACGTTCTCGAAGCCGGCCGCATCGAGCATGCGCCGCGCGGTTTTCGACAGCTCGGCCAGATCGCCCGAATCCAGGCGGATTCCGGCCATTTCGTGGCCGCTTTCGCGCAGCTTCAAGCCGGCGCGAATCGCGTTTTTGATGCCGTCGATGGTGTTGTAGGTATCCACCAGAAAGACGCAGTTTTCCGGCAGCGCGGCCGCATAGGCATCGAAGGCATCGATTTCGTCGTCGAAGGCCATGACCCAGCCGTGCGCATGGGTGCCGGATACCGGAATGCCGAAAAGCTGCCCGGCCAGCACGTTCGAAGTGCCCGCACAGCCGCCGATATAGGCCGCCCGTGCCGCCGATACGCCCCCGTCGATGCCCTGGGCCTTGCGCAGCCCGAAATCGAGCACCGGATCGTCGCCGGCGGCATGGGCTATCCGGGCAGCCTTGGTCGCGACCAGGGTCGGGAAATTCATCATGTTCAACAGCGCGCTTTCGAGCAGCTGCGCCTGCAGGATGGGCGCACGCACGCGCAGCATCGGCTGATGCGCGAATACCGCCGTGCCCTCGGGCACGGCGTCGATATCCCCGGTAAAACGCAGATTGCGCAGATAGTCCAGAAATGCCGGGTCGAACAGCGCGCCGCCGGCGTTGTCCTCAAGCGTTGCCAGATAGGCAATATCGGCCTCGGAAAACGACATCTGGGTCACGTATTCGACCGCCGTTTCCAGCCCGCAGGCGATCGCAAACCCGTTGTCGAACGGTGCTTCGCGAAAGAACAGATGAAACACGGCTTCACGTTCGCTCGAGCCGTTATGCCAGTGGGCATAGGCCATGGTGAGCTGATACAGGTCGGTCAGCAGCGCGGGCGCACGACCATAGAGTTGCCCCAGCAAGGACATAAGCGAAACATTCCGGGATGGTCCGATTAGAATGCGAACGTTTGCCGGCACTTTCAACTCGCCATCCGGCACACGAACTTGCACGGGCTACGCTCGAGCCGCAAGCTCGCTGCGATGGAGAAAAACAAACGCAGCCCGGCCGCGATCGATCGACCGCAATCGCCGCCTCGAAAGGCGCGTAAGCGGCGCCCCCCGACGCGGTGGCAACGCCTGACCCGAGCAGCGGCGCAATGGGGCATGGCCGGCTATATCTGGCTGCTGCGTCTGAGCTGTCGCATCGAGATCGTGGCCGGCGGCGAGTACCTGGAAAAAGTGCTCGCCGATGGGCGGCCCGTGGTGCCCTGTGCCTGGCATCAGCGCCTGGTCCCCAGCGGCCTGTTTCTGCGCTCGCTGGTGGATCGAGGCATGAATATCGGCTTTCTGATCAGTCCATCGCGAGAAGGCGAATTCATGTCGCGCGTCGCCCACAACCATCGCGTGACCCCGATCCGAGGCTCCTCCAGCCGAAGCGGCCGCGAAGCCATGCAGGCACTCACCGCTGCCGTGGCCGAGGGCATATCGCCCATGATGTACGGCGACGGCCCTCGTGGTCCGGCCCGCGTGTTCAAGACCGGTGCCGTGATCCTGGCCAGTCGAACCGGCTCACCGCTGTTGCTCGTGGGCGCTGCCAGCAGCCGTTTCTGGCAGGTGAACTCCTGGGACAGTTTTCAGGTGCCCTTGCCGTTCTGTCGGTTTAAAATCGCCTTGGGCGAGCCGTGGCCCATTGGCCCGCTGCACGACAAGCACGAGGCCGAGGCCATTTCAGAACAACTCGGCCGGCGCCTCGATGCGCTGTGCGAAACCGCCCGGAATGCACCCCCGTAGGATCGGTTATCGATGAATCAAGACAGTGAGCGCCAGGCCGGCGTCGCCCGCCGGCTTGGCCTGGGTATTGGCGTATCCCTGCTCAGGCCCACCGCGCGTGCCCTGCTGGCAAGCTGGCGTATCCAGCATGTCAGCGGCGACGCCCAGCTTTCGCAGGCGATCGATAGCGGGCGGCCGCTGCTGGCGTGCTGCTGGCACCAGCGTTTGAGCGCAAGCGTGGGTTATCTGCTGCAGGCACGGGCACGCGGACTGCGACCCGGATTTCTGGTATCGCCCTCACGCGATGGTGAAATCACGGCGCGCGTGGTCGAGGGCATGGGCGCACATATCATCCGCGGCTCGGCCACGCGTACCGGCGCCCGCGCTATGCGCGATCTCTACGGCGTAATGAAAACCGGCGTGTCGCCGATCATCCATCCGGACGGGCCGCACGGGCCGGGCTTCGTTGCCAAGCCGGGCACGCTCATGCTCGCCCAGATGACGCAGGCCACCCTGTTGCCGCTGTCGTTTTCGGCCGACCGCTACTGGCAGCTCGACTCATGGGATCGATTGATCATTCCCAAGCCCTTCGCGCGGGTGACGATCACCATTGGCGAGCCGTTCAGCATTGCCCGCGGCGACAACATCGAGGCCGCCGCCGAGTCCCTGGGCTCGCAATTGGACGCGCTGACCCGCGAGGCCGATCGTTTGGCCGGAACGACGCCGCGGCCGCCGAAGAAACTGGGCAAGCCGCGCAGCTCCACCTCAGGCGCCGAAACCACCCGCAACGACTAGGGCGTGTGAACGCGGACGAAATCGCCGCGCCGCGGCCCGCTTTCGTGCAAGACACTGCGCGGTGAGCGGGCTGTCGCTTTGCGACATGAGCGAGCTGCAATGCCTGATGGCGCGCCTTGAATAACGACGCGGGGGCCGCGTCCCGACGGCTCGCGTCCGAAAAATCCACGACGCAACGTTGCGCGTCGCTCGTTTGGCGCACCCAACATCTGGCCTCTCGCCTTGCCCGGCGAATGTCTGCAGGGCAAGGCGACGATTGGCGCTCGGGTTAACCGGCCCTACGCCGTGGCGGTATCGGCCTGCAGGTAGGCTGCCAGGGCGTTGATGGTCGGGTAATCGAACAGATCGGTCATCTCCAGCCGGTTCGGCCAACGCGTTTCGATGCCTTCGTGAATCTGGGCGAGCTCCAGCGAGGACAGGCCGATTTCGAACAGATCGTCTTCGAAACCGATGTCCCGGCCGGGCACGACTTCGTCGCAAATCGCCTTGAGCTCGACGGCAAGATCGGTGCTCTCGGCCGCCGTGTCGCCGCCGTCTTCGCAATCGAGCAAGGTATCGAGTTGCTCCGCGATCTGGTCGAATTCGCCCTCGGCATACTGGCGTGCGAGCAGCGAACGCTGCAGTTTGCCGCTGGTGGTCTTGGGCATGCGCGCAATCGGCAGCACCTGCGATGCCACGAGGCCCGCGCGCTGGTTGAGCGCACCCCGCAGCCCCCGGGCGATGTCGGCGAAATCCTCCAGATGACCGCGAAACACCACGAACAGCACCAGCGCCTGCTCGGTGGTGCTCGGCGCCTGTACGCCAGCCGCCGCAAGCTTGTTGAGCTCTGCGCCGGGCAGATCCTGCAGCAACGCCTCGATATCCTGCGGATAGTGGTTCTGGCCGTTGACGAAGATGATTTCCTTCGCCCGGCCGGTGATCACGAGTTCGCCCTCGTGACGAAAGCCCAGATCGCCGGTATCCAGCCAGCCGTCGCCCATCAGCGCCTCGGCGTTCGCCCGCGGATTGTCGTGATAGCCGCCGGTGACGTTGGCACCGCGAATAAGTACCCGGCCGACCACGCCGTCGGCGACGGCCTGGCCCTGGGCATCGGCGAGCGCCAGCTCGGTCGATTTAACCGGCGTGCCCAGGCATACGAGTTCCAGCGCATGCGCGCCGTCGTCGTAGCGCACCGTATCGCCCACGCCCAGTTCACCACGGGCCACGGATACGCTGCGCAGGCCGCGCCCCGGCTTCGGGAATGTGGCTGCGAGACTCGCTTCGGCCAGGCCGTAGACGGCGAACATGGTCGTCGCCTTCAGGCCGGTGGGCGCCAGCGTATCGAGGAATTCGCGCACCAGCGCCGGCGCGATCGGCTCGGCACCGTTGTAGATCAGGCGCACGTACGACAGGTCCAGATCCGGCCGCCCCTTTGCCGAAATCGCCCGCAGCGTGTGGCGATAGCCGAAATTCGGCGAACACAGCAGCGTGGCCCGCGTTTCGGCCGCCTTTTCGAGCCATAGCAGCGGGCGGCGCGCGAACAGATCCGGCGTCATCAAATAGTGGGCAAAGCCGTTGCAGACCAGGGTGAGATGAAAACCGATCAGCCCCATATCGTGGGTAAGCGGCATCCACGACAACGCCACCTCGTCGGCGCCGAACCGGGAACCGCTGCTGATCGCCTCGATATTGGCCAGCACGTTGGCATGGGTGAGCACGACGCCTTTCGGATCGCCGGTGGAACCCGAGGAAAACTGGATGAACGCCGTATGCTCGGGCGTCAGCGTAGCCCGCCGGGCCGGAACGTCCACGGCCGGCGGCTCATCGGAGAGTGCGCGCTCGCCCAGGCGCTCGCTCGCGGCCTGCTCGCCGCGCTGTTCGAGCAGCTCACGCAGGCGCTCGATATGTTTTGGCGCGGCCACCAGCCGCGGTTCGTCGAGATGCCGCCAGACGCGCAGCAGCTTGTCCATCTGGGCCGCGGTCGCGCCGGCCGCGATCGGTACCGGCACGATGCCGCCATAGATCGCGCCCCAGAAGAACTGCAGGAAACGTAGGTTGTCTTCCACGAACAGAATCAGCGGCTCGCCGGTCGTCATGCCCAGCTGCTGCAGCACGGCCAGACGGTCCTCGGCTGACCGGGTCAGCATGCGGTAGTTGAGACCGCGCTCTTCGTCGGCGCCGTCGATGAAGACAATGCCGTGCGGCGAGTCGTTATGCGTATCCAGTGCGTCGGCGAGCGTATTGAAAACGGGCATGAGAAACCTCTAGGACAATTCCTGTCTGACGCGCCAACGAATTGGCACGCCGTCGCCGGGCCGCAGATTGATCCGCGATTCCAGCATGGGTGGATGTTCGCCGGCATAAACCGGCGTAAAACGGCGCAGCATCGTGACCAGATGCGCCCGCATTTCGGTCATGGCCATATGTTCGCCCACGCAGTGGCGCGGGCCGGCGGCAAACGGCATATAGGCAAAGCGTTGTGAAGGCACGCCCTGTTGTAGAAAACGCGCCGGCGAAAAGCAATCCGGCATGCTCCAGTAGGTCGGATCGCGATGCAGAACATAGGGGCTGATCAGAATCTGATCGCCTGCCGCGATCTCGTAATCACCGAATGCGTCGGCTTCGACGGCGCGGCGCGACAGCAGCCAGCCCGGCGGATACAGCCGCAGCGTCTCATGGATCACGGCATCGATGAAGCGCAGCCGATCACTGGCGTGGTCGACCAGACCGGGGATGTCCTGCTCGTCCAGCGCGTCGACCTCTGCCTGAGCCCGCGCGCAGACCTCGGGGTGGCGCGCGATTTCGTACCAGGCCCAGGCCAGAGCGCTGGCCGTGGTTTCATGGCCGGCCACGATCAGCGTCATCACCTCATCGACCAACGCACGCCGGCTCATGGCCTCGCCATCCCGGTCGCGGGCAGCCAGCAGATGCCCCAGAAAATCGAAGGGCCGCTCGTCGCTGTCTTCGCGCGTATCGATAATCGATTCCACGACCCGGCCGAGCCGATGAAAGCGGGCGGCGAAACGCAGATCCCGGGTCGCCTCTTCGCTGAGCAGCGAAAAGGGGTTGCTCGCGCCCTCGACCAGCCGGGAGTAGTCGGCGCCGAAGATGGATTTGAGCACGATCACCAGCGTTAGTTCACTGATATGCGCAGCGACATCGACCGCTGTATCGTCGCATGCCGCTGCACGCCATCGCTCGGCCAGGGCAAGGTTCTCGTGCCCGATCATGGCGTTGAAGTCGGCCAGCCGACGCGGCTTGAACGCAGGCTGGATGAGCCGACGCTGGCGCGTCCAGAACGCGCCCTCACTGACCATGATGCCTTCGCCGAGCAGCAGCCGAACGCGATCCAGACCCAGGCCCTTGCCATAGCGTGCGGCGCGCCGAACCATGATGTGCTGCACGAAGGCCGGGTCATGCACGACCCAGCGGCGCGCGCCGCCCTGCGGCGCGGGGATGCGATACACCGGCCCGTATACGTGCTGCCAACGCACGAGCATGCGCCGCGTTGCATCATCCGGCGCGACATCGAACGGCGCGCCCGGGCCGGCCTTATCGGCGGCGCAGACAATATCGGATAGGCTGCTGGACATCTGGGTACGACCCGGTCGATACGCGGCCCCTGTCTCCTGGGCAAACGGCTGCGCGGCTTGGACTCAAATCGATTGTTTTTATGTTACGTGTATTTTACACCTTCCTGGGTACGCACGATCAAGTACTGCTGGCCGAACGGCGACGGTACGACCCGCCGGCCTACCGAGAACGCATCGATCGCATGGCAGACGACGGCGCACGCAGCCGCACGCGGGCCGGGCTTTGGTTACTGGATCAGCTGCTGACTGCGGCCGGCCATGCCGAGAACACGCTAGAACACATCGGTTTCAGCGCCAGTGGCCAGCCGCGCATTCACGGCGTCCCGTCATTCAGCATTTCCCACAGCGAGCGGCTCGTCGCCTGTGCGCTGAGCGATGAGGCAAGCATTGGTCTGGACGTGGAATACCGGCGCCTGCGCGACATGAAGCGCATGGCGCGACTGCTCGACACGGCTGAACGCGCCCACGTCGAACATACGCCGCTGGCGTTCTTCGACTACTGGTGTGCCCGCGAGGCCACGGTCAAGGCCAGTGGCCGGGTCGGCCTCAAGCGCATTCGGGCATTGAAGCTGGCCGGTGAGACGGCCAGGCTCGACGAACGGGACTGGCACCTGCAGGCGCTGGATCTGGATGCCGGCTATGCGGCCTGTCTGGCCAGCGACCGCCCGATCGGACCGGTCGATCTACGTGAACTCAGTCTTCCCGGCCGAGAAAATACAGGCCCGCATAAATCTTCGGATCAATGATCTTGCCCTGGGCCTCGCATTCGACCAGCCAGGCCTCCACCTCGCCCAGCGGTATCGCATGCGGAATGATGTCTTCGCTGTCATCGCCGCCGCCGGCATCGACCCGCGTGACCCGACCGGCCCGATAGAAGCTCAGTGTTTCGCTGGACAACCCGGCGCTGGGCGGGCCTTCGGCAAGAAACGTCATGCCCTGCGCGCGATAGCCGGTTTCCTCTTCCAGCTCGCGTATCGCGGCCAGCTCCATGGCTTCGTCTTCGGCACCCGCGATGTCGCCGACCAGACCGGCTGGCAGCTCGATCACATCGGCCTGAAGCGGCAGCCGCGGCTGCTCGACGAGCAGCAGTTCGTCATCATCGGTCACGGCCACGATCACGACCACGCCGCGGGCATTGACGCGTTCCACATATTCCCAGTGGTCGCGCCGTTTGAGACGCAGGAATTCGCCTTCATAAAGGGTGCGATCGGCAGACATATCGGTGTTGGGCTCGTGAACAACACCGCCAGTTTAACCGCAGCCGCCCGCGCGTTGGTGCTGCTAGGCCGTGCCGTGCGTGGTCAGGCCACGCGCAGCGGGTGGACGTTGCTGGGCTTGATCATGTCCTTGATATCGTTCCAGTAGACGATTTCCATGCGCCCGTCGAAGTGCTCGACCAGCGCGCTGGCCGATTCCACCCAGTCGCCGGAGTTGTAATAGCTCACGCCTTCGATGGTCTTCATCTCGGCATGGTGAATATGCCCACAGACCACGCCGTCGAAGCCGCGACGCCGACACTCGTGGGCCACCGCCTTTTCGAACTCGCTGATGAAGTTCACTGCCGACTTGACCTTGTGCTTGGCATAGGCCGACAGAGAGAAATACGGGTAGCCCAGCCGTGCCCGCGCATTGTTGAAGTAGCGATTGACGCGCAGCAGCGTCACATAGGCAACGTCGCCGATACGGGCCACCCAGCGGTGGTAGCGGGTCACCACGTCGAACAGATCGCCATGGATGATGAACAGCTTGCGGTCGTCGGCGGTCACGTGGACGGCATCGTTGACGATCTGGATATTGCCCATCTTCAGTTCGTAGTCGACGAACTTGCGCAGGAAATCGTCGTGGTTGCCGGTTACATAGTAGACCTGCGTACCGCGTCGCGACTTGGTCAGGATACGGCGGATGACGTTGGTATGCTCCTGCGGCCAGAAGAACGTCGAGCGCAGCCGCCAGCCGTCGATGATATCGCCGACCAGATACAGCTTCTCGCACTCGCAGTGCTTGAGAAACGACGACAGCGCCTCGGGCTGGCTGCCGGCCGTGCCCAGATGTGCGTCCGAGATGAATACGCTGCGATAACGTAGCGGCGGGCGTTGCGTGTTGTCTTTTGGCATGGCCTGTTCCGGTAACGGATTCGGTTGCAGCCTAGAACGCACAAATCACGGTTCGGTGACGCTTTAATGGCGTTTTCATGACAGGCCGGAACGAACTCTTTCAGAAACGCTTTTGCTAAGCTTCGCCGCAGGCGCCGCTCGGGCCGCGCCGCGGCAGCATTTCTTTCTCGACGACAAGACAACAGATGACAGCGAAACGACACCGGGTTCTTATCGTGGGTAACGGCGGGCGCGAACATGCGCTGGCAACCAAGATCGCGGCCTCGCCGCGGGTCGATCAGCTGTATGTGGCACCCGGCAATGCCGGCACGGCCCGTATGCCCGGCGTCGAGAATATTGCGCTTGCCGCCACCGATATCGATGCGCTGCGCGATTTCGCCCTAGACAACGCCATATCCCTGACCGTAGTCGGCCCCGAAGCGCCGCTGGCCGCGGGCATCGTGGACTGCTTCGAGCAGGCTGGCCTGGCTTGTTTCGGCCCGGGCCGCGACGCGGCGCGCCTGGAAGCCAGCAAGGCGTTCTCGAAGGATTTCCTGGCCCGCCACGCGATTCCGACCGCCGACTATGCGGTTTTCAGCGAATACGATCAGGCGGCCGCCTATATTCGCGACGTGGGCGCGCCCATCGTGGTCAAGGCCGACGGCTTGGCCGCCGGCAAGGGTGTTTTCCTCGCCGATAGCGAACAGACAGCCCTCGCCGCGGCGCGCGACATGCTCGAAGACAACGCCTTTGGCGACTCCGGCGCCCGTATCGTGGTCGAACGCTTCCTCACCGGCGAAGAAGCCAGCTTCATTGCCCTGGTCGACGGCAAGAACATCCTGCCGCTGGCCAGCTCCCAGGATCACAAGGCCGCCTACGATGGCGATACCGGCCCCAATACCGGCGGCATGGGCGCCTATTCTCCGGCCCCGGTCATGACCGACGCCATTTTCGAGCGCGTGATGGCCGACGTCATCGAACCGACCGTGGCCGGCATGGCGGCCGACGGCAACGCCTTTACCGGCTTTCTCTATGCCGGCCTGATGATCGACGAGGCCGGCGACGCCCGCGTGCTCGAATTCAACGTTCGTCTGGGCGACCCCGAAACCCAGCCCATCCTCATGCGCCTGCAAAGCGATCTGGTAGACCTTATCGAAGCGGCACTGGATGCCCGACTCGACCAGGTAGAAGCCGAATGGGATACGCGCGCCGCGCTGGGCGTGGTGATGGCGGCCGGCGGCTACCCCGGCAGCTATGACAAGGGTGACGAAATCACCGGCCTGGAGGCCGCCGAGGCGGCCGGCGCACAGGTATTTCATGCCGGCACCCGACTGGCCGATAACGATAGGGTGGTGACCGACGGTGGACGCGTACTATGTGTCTGCGCCCTCGGCGATGACGTTGCCCAGGCCCAGTCACGCGCCTATGCTGGGGTCGAAAAAATAAGCTGGCGCAAGGCGATGTATCGTCGTGATATCGGTCATCGGGCGATATCGCGCGATGACTCGTCGGCGCCACAATGAACGATAATCAACAAGACCTGCCTTTTCGCGATCAGACTGTTCCAAGGAATCTAGCGATGAAATCGACTCGTTTCGTGAGCCGTATGTGCCTCTTGTGTGTTCTGCTCGTTATGGCAGCAACCAGCCAGGCAGCCACCGAAAAGACGGTCTACGGCTGGGTGGAGAAGGCGCAGCTCGTGCCCTGGGGCGTGACCCTCAAGGCCAAGCTCGATACCGGCGCGCTCACTTCGTCGCTACACGCCACGAATATCGAAAAGTTCGAAAAGGACGACGACACCTGGGTGCGATTCACGACGCGCGTGGAAGATCAGCGCACCAAGGAAATGGTGGAAAAGAAGTTCGAGCGCCCGCTCTATCGCGAACTCGAGGTTACCGGCGCCGGCGGTAGCGACGAGCGCCCGGTCGTGCTGCTCGATGTCTGCATGAACAACACGATCTACGAAGAACAGTTTTCTCTGCGCGATCGCGGCGACATGATCTACCCGCTGCTGCTGGGCCGGCGCACCATTCGCCATCTCGGGCTCATCGACGTCAGCAAGAGCTTTCTCAACGAGCCCGAATGCGACCACGACTCCAAGGTCGTCGAACACAAGAAAGATTCCGATTCCGACGACTGAACGGCCCGACATTTAAGTGAAAGACCTTCATCTCAAGACGCTCGCGCTGTTTCTCAGCGTCGTTGCCATCGCGCTGTGCTTCTACAAGACGGAACGTCTCGGCGTGCCGCTGACGCCGCAGTCAAGCGCCCAGGTGTGGACCGCCGAAGCCACGGTTCGATTCGATGGCCAGGATCGATCCGCCAAGATCAATCTGGCGGTGCCCAAGGCGCCACCGGGTTTCTCGGTACTCGACGAGAACTTCATCTCGGCCGGCTACGGCCTGGCCACCAACGATCTCGGCGCCAATCGGGTGGTTCAATGGGCCGCACGTAACCTCAGCGGCCAGCAGACGCTCTACTACCGCGTCGTGCTCACCGAAGACAGCGACGCGCATCGCGATCGAACCGAGCCTACGCCGACCTATCCCGACATTCCCGAGTATTCGGACCCGGAACGGGCAGCGGTGTTCACCCTGCTCGACAGCGTGCGCTCGCGCTCGGCGGATACGGCCTCCTTCGCCCACGAGCTGCTGCGCCGCTTCAACGATCCCACCCCGGAAGCCGAGGTGAAGGTTCTGCGCGATGAGTCCTCGGATGCGACCGCCCAGGTCAAGCAGATCCAGCATATCCTTGCCGGCGCCCGCATCCCCTCGCGTATCGCCCATGTGCTGCCGCTGGCCGGCAGTCTGCGCCACGGCAGCCTGACGCCCTGGCTCGAGGTCTACAACGGCGAACGCTGGCTGGCCTTCAACCCGCGCACCGGCGCCGCCGGTTTTCCGGCCGATGCGCTGGTGTGGTATTCCGGTGACATGCCGCTGGTGGATATCGAAGGCGCCGACAACGCCAGCGTACAATTCTCGGCCCTGCGCACGTCCCGCGATGTGATGGGCCTGGCACAGCAGCGTGCCCGGCTGATCAACTCCGACGTGCTCGAATACTCGCTGCTGTCGCTGCCGATCGCGACCCAGAACACCTACAAGATTCTGCTCACCGTGCCGCTGGGCGCGCTGGTGGTGGTACTGCTGCGCAACTTCATCGGCCTGCGCACCTTCGGCACGTTCATGCCGGTACTTATCGCGCTGGCCTTTCGCGAGACCGAACTGCTCTGGGGCTGCATCCTGTTCACGGTGCTCGTCGCCCTGGGTCTGATCGTGCGCTTCTATCTCGAGCGGTTGAAACTGCTGCTCGTGCCCAGACTGGCCTCCATGCTCACGATCGTGATTCTGCTCATGGCCGGCGTGTCGGTCATCAGCCACAAGCTCGGCATGGAGCACGGGCTCTCGATCGCGTTGTTCCCGATGGTGATTCTGGCGATGACCATCGAACGCATGTCGATCGTCTGGGACGAAAACGGTCCGAAGGATGCCCTGCTGTCCGGCTTCGGCAGCCTGGCGGTCGCAGCCGTCGGTTTCGTGGTGATGACCCACCCGCTGGCGGAGTATCTGGCCTTCGTCTTCCCCGAGCTGCTGCTGCTGGTACTGGCGTTCACCCTGCTGGCCGGGCGCTATACCGGCTATCGTGTCTCCGAGCTGTGGCGCTTCCGCGCCTCGGCCCGGGCGATCACGAACAAGCAATGAGCGGCTTGGGACGCGGTTGGCGCAGCCGGCTGCGGCTGCTGCGGCGCAACCCGCCGCTGCGCATGCCGTCGACGCTCAGGGAGCTGGGCATCCTCGGAATGAACGAGCGCAACGGCGACTACATCAGCATCTACAACAAGCGCAAGTACTATCCGCTGGTCGACGACAAGCTCAAGACCAAACAGCTGGCGCTGGAAGCCGGCATCGCCACGCCGCAGCTGTATGGCGTAATCGAGATCGAACATCAGGTGCGCGAGCTCGACACGATTCTGGGCGATCACCAGGACTTCGTGATCAAGCCGGCCCAGGGCTCGGGCGGCAGCGGCATCATGGTTATCGGCGGCCGACGCGGCAATCAGTTCCTGCGCTCTTCGGGCGTGAGCGTGTCCCGCAGCGAGCTCGAGCACTTCATCTCGAACGTGCTGTCGGGCATGTACAGCCTGGGCGGCCTGCCCGACAAGGCGATCATCGAGTATCGCGTCAAACCGCATGCGGTCTTCGACGCCGTGAGCTTTCAAGGGGTGCCCGATATTCGCACGATCGTGTTCCGCGGCATCCCGATCGCCAGCATGGTGCGTCTACCCACGCGTCAGTCGGACGGCAAGGCCAATCTGCATCAGGGCGCGATCGGCGCCGGCATCGATCTGGCCAGCGGCTGCACGGTCGACGGGGTATGGTTCAACAGCGTGCTGGATTCGCACCCGGATTCGGGCAACGCCGTACGCGGTATCCAGGTACCCGACTGGCAGCTGCTGCTGGAACTGGCGGCGCGCTCCTACGACCTCACCCAGCTGGGGTATCTGGGCGTGGACGTGGTGCTGGATGCCGAGCACGGGCCGCTGGTACTCGAGTACAACGCCCGGCCGGGCTTGAATATCCAGCTGGCCAACCAGATGGGCCTGCGTCACCGGCTCGAGAAAGTGCGCGCGATCGAAAAGATACCCAGCTCGGCGGCAGCACGCGTCGCCCTGGGCCAGAAATTGTTCGGGGAAGGCTAGCCCGGCGCCGTCGTTGATCGACGAGCGCCGGGCCACGTCTGCGGCGGTCCGGCTTCAGCCGGCCCGATTACGCGCGTGAATGAACGTCCAGTAGCCGAAGGCGTTCACCGGGCGGGTCTCGACCACGTCGAGATCGGCCATTTCGAGGAAATCGTCCAGCGGGAACGAGGGCCGGAAACCGACCAGCTTCGACAGCGGCGATACCATCCGCTCTAGCGAGGCCATCGCCCCCTTGCCCTGGCTGAAGTGGTTGACGATGAACAGGTCGCCGCCGGGCTTGCAGACGCGCTTCATCTCCTCGACCACCTTCTTCGGATCCGGGGCGACGGATACGACGTACATCGCCACGACCTTGTCGAAGCTGTTGTCGGCGTACTCGAGCGCCTGTGCATCCATCAACGCCAGCGAGATGCGATCGGCGTTGCCGTTGACGCGCGCCTTGGCGTACTCGAGCATTTCCGGCGACACGTCGATACCCACGACTTCGACATCGTCGGCGTAGTGGTCGAGCGACAGCCCGGTTCCCACGCCTACCTCGAGTACGCGATCACCGGCGTTGCAGTCCATCTTGCGCACCGCCACTTCGCGCCCCTGCTCGAACACCGGGCCGAAGAAACGATCGTATTGTCGCGACAGACGGCGATACGCGGTTACGACGGATTTTTCATCCATGAATAGGTTCCCGTAGATTAGTCGTGCGGCCAGTCAGGCGAGCGAAGAATACGCCTGTGTCGTCGCCGACACAAAAATCGCGCGCACAACGAAGCCTAGAGCGCGCCGCGCGACGTTGCGCGCACCTTTTGTCCGACGAGTTCGAACAGCCCACGCATATCGCCACCGCGATGACAAAGCCGCGGACGTGTTTCGTGCTCGAAGAAACGGATGGTGCGAAAAGAGCGTGCCGGGTCCATACGAAACCAGTGTCTGAGCCCGGCCGGTATGCGCACGTAGTCGCCCGGCTCGCAGGACAAGGCGAAGACCACGCCCGACGCCCGCATGAACAGGATGCCGGCGCCGTGTACGAGCAGCTGCGACTCGACCGCATCGTGCGCATGTTCGATCATGAGCTCGCGCTCGATGGTGTCGCGACGCGGATGCGAAATCGGCACGCTGGCAACATCGAGGGCAACGCGCGGCATGTTGGCCATGAGCCGATCGAGCGGCGCGATATAACTGCCGATCACCTCGTCCGGGCGCGATTCTTCATCGAAGAGCACGCTGGGCAATTCCACATGGTCGTAGTGGATGCCCACACCGGCCAGACGCCCGGCGATACAGCTGCGCTCGGTATCGCACAGCTTGAGCTGATAGGCATGGTCGATGTCGCGGTAGAGCTCGGTCATGATCGTTGTCGTTGCGCAGGGGGCATTGACCCCCGAAAAGAACACGCCGCACAGCGCAGCGGCTGGCAAGAATCCGCCGCGCTCCATAAAAAGCGCCGGCATGGTAACCGGCGCCGCGTGACAGCGAAATGTCGGGCCGACTACGAAGCCGGCCCGCGGGGGCTCACCCCTGGTCGCGCTTCCAGTTGATCAACCCGCCGGCGCGCAGGATGTCGATCTGACGATCGGACAATGCGTGCTTGCAGGTGATCGTTTTACCGTCTTCGGACTCCACTTCGACAGTATCGCCCGCCGCCAGTGCCTCATGTAGACCGCTGATCTTGAGTTTGGTGCCCTGCTTGAGCTTGTCCAGATCTTCGCCGTCAGCAAAGGTCAGCGGCAACACGCCGAAGTTGACCAGATTCTGCCAGTGAATACGCGCATAGTCCTTGGCGATAACCACACGCAGCCCGAGATAGCGCGGCGCGATCGCCGCATGCTCGCGTGAACTGCCCTGGCCGTAGTTCGATCCGCCGATAATGGCGTGATCGCCGGTGTCCTTGGCGCGGTCCGGGTAATCCTCGTCCACCACGTCGTAGACGAACTCGGCGATCGCCGGGATATTGGAACGAAACGGCAGCACCTCGGCGCCCGCACGCATGATCTCGTCAGTCGAGATATCGTCGCCGACCTTGAGCAGTACCGGCAGTTCGAACTCGTCCGGAATACCGTCGAAATCGGGCAGCGATTTGATGTTCGGCCCCTTGACGAGTTCGACCTTGCGCGCCTCCTCGATCGGCAACGGCTCTTCGAGCATCTTGTCGTTGACGACGGGATCGTCGGGATTTTTCACCTTCGGGTACTCGAAATCGAGCGTACGCGGATCGGTGATCTTGCCCATCAGCGCCGAGGCGGTGGCTGTTTCCGGCGAGCACAGGAACACCGAATCTTCCTTGGTGCCGGAGCGCCCGGGGAAGTTGCGCGGCGTGGTGCGCAGGCTGTTGCGGCCCGAGGCCGGGGCCTGACCCATGCCGATACAGCCGTTGCAGCCGGCCTGATGCAGGCGCGCGCCCGAGGCGATCAACGGCCCGAGCAGGTTGTCCCGGGCCAGCGTCTGCAGCATGGCCCGCGATGACGGGTTCACGTCGAAGGAGACATGCTTGCTCACCTCACGCCCACGCACCATCTCGGCGGTGATCGCGAAATCGCGGTAGCCGGGGTTGGCCGAGGAACCGATATAGGCCTGATACAGCTCGTCTCCGGCAACCTCTTCGACCGGCACGACGTTGCCCGGCGACGTCGGCTTGGCGATCAGCGGCACGAGCGTCGACAGGTCGATCTCGTCGTGCTCGTCGTATTCGCAGCCCTCGTCGGCGAGCAATTCCTCGTATTCGTCTTCGCGCCCCTGCGACTTGAGAAAGCGCTTGATCTCGGCGTCGGCGGGGAAGACCGTGGTGGTCGCGCCGAGCTCGGCGCCCATGTTGGCGATGACGTGGCGATCCATGGCCTCCAGGTTATCCAGCCCCGGGCCGTAGTATTCGATGATCTTGCCGACACCGCCGGATACGCCGTGGCGACGCAGCATTTCCAGAATGACGTCCTTGGCCGAAACCCAGTCCGGAAGCTCGCCGGTGAGCTTGATGCCGAAAACCTTCGGCATCTTGGTGTAGAGCGGTTCGCCGGCCATGGCCATGGCCACTTCCAGGCCGCCCGCACCGATCGCCAGCATGCCCATCGAGCCGCCGGCCGGCGTATGACTGTCGGAACCGAGCAGGGTCTTGCCGGGACGTCCGAAGCGCTCCATGTGCACGGCATGGGAAATGCCGTTGCCCGGCCGCGAGTAGTAGGCGCCGAAGCGCTCGCAGGCCGACTGCAGGAACAGGTGATCGTCCGGGTTCTTGTTGTCTTCCTGGATCAGGTTATGGTCGACATACTGAGCCGAGATTTCGGTCTTGACGCGGTCGAGCTCCATTGCCTCGAGCTCGAGCATGACCAGCGTACCGGTCGCATCCTGGGTAAGCGTCTGGTCGATTCGCAGCGCGATCTCTTCGCCTGGCGTCATCTCGCCGTCTATAAGATGCGACGCTATGAGTTTCTGGGCAACGTTCTGGGCCATGGATCCCTCCGGCGTGTTTGATGCCCTCACCATAGCTTGCGGCAACCGGTTCAGAAAGCCGCTACGGCATGTCCAAGCAAAAAATATGCCGTGAATGAGACTTATTATTATTTGCGGCTATTTTTAGTTCGCATGTGAGGGGCCAAATCGGCTACCGTTAGCACGGCGATGCAGCAGGCATCGACTCGCCACGAAGAAACGCCGACGTCGGCAACTTGTGTAAACTACATGGATTATATCTGCGGCCTGTACGCGATACGGATCCATACACGAGTGCTTCGCGTAGAATAGGAACACGCAATGAACGCTGCTACCGAACAAGCCGTCGTGATCTGGCCGCTGCTGCTATTCGCCGCCGGCGCGCTGGGGCTCATCGTGTTCATGCTCGGCGTTTCTGCCGTGCTGGGCGGGCGCCATAATTCGCGGTTGGGCAACCAGCCGTATGAATCGGGCATCAAGCCCACGGGTAGCGCCAGAATGCGCTTCTCGGCCAAGTTCTATCTGGTGGCGATCATTTTCGTGCTTTTTGATCTCGAAGTGGTCTTCATCTTCTCCTGGGCCATCGCGGCACCCGCGCTGGGCTGGCCCGGTTACTTTGCATTTCTGTTCTTTCTCGGGGTGCTGACCCTGGGCCTGATCTACGAGTGGCGCATCGGCGCGCTCGATTGGGCACCCAAGGCGCCGCGCCAGTACCGCCTGGAGGCGATCGAAAGCAATCGTCGCCGTAACCAGGCCGACGCGCCGCGATGAGAATCTCGCGCGTTGTACGCCCGCTTGGATTGAACACTCGACAGGACGATCATTAATGGGATGGTCACTGACTAGCACCGACAAGAATCCGAAACCCGGCTCGGCCGGTTCGGACGACGGCAGCGCGAACACGATCGAGGATGCGCTGGCGCGCAATGTCGTCACCGCCAAGCTCGACGACATGATCGCCTGGGGGCGCAAGCACTCGATGTGGCCGTTCAACTTCGGCCTGTCCTGCTGCTATGTGGAAATGGCCACGGCCCTGACCGCCCCCCACGACATGGCGCGCTTCGGCTCGGAAGTCATTCGTGCCACGCCGCGCCAGTCGGACGTGATGATCATTGCCGGCACCTGCTTTCTGAAGATGGCGCCGGTGATTCAGCGCCTCTACGACCAGATGATGGAGCCGCGCTGGGTGATTTCCATGGGTTCCTGCGCGAACTCGGGCGGCATGTACGACATCTATTCCGTGGTCCAGGGCGTGGACAAGTTCCTGCCGGTCGACGTCTACGTGTCGGGCTGCCCGCCCCGCCCGGAAGCATTCCTCGAAGGCTTGTTGCTGTTACAGGAAAACATCGGCGCGGAAAAACGTCCGCTGTCGTGGATGATCGGCCCGCAGGGCGTAACCCAGCGGCCGAAACTGTCGATGCGCGATCGCAAGCGCAGTGAGCGCCTGTCGGTCACCACCCTGCGTACGCCGGATTCGGTCTGATGCTCGATCGCGTGGATATCAAACAGCAGCTGTTCGAGCGTTTCGACGAGCGTACGTTCACCGAGCAGATCACCGCCGACGGCATGCCCACCTTGTGGGTCGGCCGCGACCGTATCTGCGACGTGCTGAAGTTCCTGCGCCAGGACAGTACGCCGGCCTACCGCATGCTGTTCGACCTGACCGCGATCGACGAGCGCGTCCGCGAGCATCGGCTCAACCAGCCGGCCGCGGACTTCACCGTCGTCTATCACCTGCTCAGCCTGTCGCCGGTCGCCGAGATTCGGCTCAAGGTGGCGCTGTTCGATGACGACCTGAACACCCCAACCGCCACCGGCGTATGGCCCAACGCCAACTGGTACGAGCGCGAAGTCTGGGACATGTTCGGGATCACCTTCGACGGGCATCCGAACCTGCGCCGCATTCTCATGCCGCCGACCTGGAAAGGGCATCCGCTGCGCAAGGATCATGCCGCGCGCGCGACCGAGTTCGAGCCGCTGCATCTGGACCCCAAGCGCCAGGACGAAGAAGAGAACGCCCTGCAGTTCAAGCCCGAAGACTGGGGCATGAAGCGCGAATCCGGCGATACCGAGTTCATGTTCCTCAACATGGGCCCGAACCACCCCTCGGTACACGGCGTATTCCGGATCGTGCTGCAGCTCGACGGCGAGGAAATCATCGGCGCGGTGCCGGATATCGGCTACCACCACCGTGGCGCCGAGAAAATGGCCGAGCGCCAGTCCTGGCATACCTATATCCCCTATACCGACCGGGTGGACTATCTCGGCGGGGTGATGAACGAGCTGCCCTACGTCATGAACCTCGAGCACGTGCTCGGCATTCAGGTGCCGGAACGGGTCAAGGTCGTGCGCGTGATGCTCTGCGAGTTCTTCCGTATCACCAGCCATCTGATGTTCTTCGGCACCTATGTGCAGGACATCGGCGCGATGAGTCCGATCTTCTGGATGTTCTCCGATCGCCAGAAGGCCTATGACGTGATCGAGGCGATCACCGGCTTTCGCATGCACCCGGCGTTCTTCCGTATCGGTGGCCTGACCATGGACCTGCCGAACGGCTGGGATCGCAAGGTCAAGGAATTCCTCGACTGGTTCCCATCGCGCCTGGCCGAGTACAAGAAGGCGATGGCGCGCAACAGCGTGCTGGTCAAACGCTCCAAGCATATCGGCGCCTATTCCCAGGACGAGGCGATCGACTGGGGCATTACCGGCCCGGGGCTGCGTTCGACCGGCGTGGATTTCGACCTGCGCAAGGCGCGGCCCTATTCCGGCTACGAGAACTTCGACTTCGAGATCCCGACCGGCACCAACGGCGACTGCCAGGACCGGCTCGACGTACGTATCGAAGAGATGTTCCAGAGCTGTCGCATCATCGAACAGTGCATGAAGAACATGCCCGCCGGTGACTACAAGGCCGATCATCCCTTGACCACGCCGCCGGTCAAGGAACGCACGATGCAGGATATCGAAACCCTGATCGCGCACTTTCTGACCGTGAGCTGGGGCCCGGTGGTGCCGGCGATGGAATCGGCCTGCATGGTCGAAGGTACCAAGGGCCTGAACGGCTATTACAGTATTTCCGACAAGCATGCGATGAGCTATCGCACGCGTATTCGCACGCCCAGCTTCGCCCATCTGCAGCAGATCCCGCTGATCTCGCAGGGCGGCCTGGTGGCCGATCTGGTGGCCATCATCGGTGCGATCGATTTTGTTATGGCAGACGTGGACCGATGAAGCTCAGTCAAACCGAAATTGAGGCCATCCAGCACGAGATGACCCTGTACGAGGATCCGGGCGCGGCGACTATCGAAGCGCTCAAGATCGTGCAGGAACATCGCGGTTGGGTATCGGACGAGTCGCTGGAAGCGGCCGCCGCCGTGGTCGGTGTCACGCCGACCCAGATGGAAGCGGTGGCAACGTTCTACAACTTGATCTTTCGCCAGCCGGTGGGTCGGCACGTGATCATGATCTGCGACTCGATCTCCTGCTATCTGACCGGCTACGAGGAAATCCTGGCCTATCTGAAGAAGACGCTGGGCATCGAGTTCGGCCAGACCACGCCGGACAATCGCTTCACGCTGCTGCCGATCTGCTGCCTGGGCAACTGCGATAACGGCCCGGCCATGCGTATCAACACCGACTATCACGGCCGGCTCACGCCCGATAAGGTCGACGCCATTCTGGCGGAATACCCCTAGGCGCGGCGCAAGGACGAACAGTCATGGAAAAGGTTCTTACCAAAAACATCCGCGACAATCGCGAGCCGATGACCATCGGCGAGTACGAGCAGGCCGGCGGCTGGGAGGCCTACAAGAAGGCGCTTCATGAAATGAAGCCAACCGAGGTGGCCGGCCTGGTCAAGGAAGCGGGCCTGCGCGGACGCGGCGGTGCGGGTTTTCCGACCGGCGTGAAATGGTCGTTCATGCCGCGCTTCGAAGAGAATCCCGAGAAGCGTCCGGCCCATGTATATCTCGTGGTCAACGCCGACGAGATGGAGCCCGGCACCTTCAAGGATCGCCTGCTCATGGAAGGCGACCCGCATCAGCTGATCGAAGCGATGGCCATCGCCAGCTATGCGATCGGCGCGGATATCGCCTACGTGTTCATCCGCGGCGAATACACGGAATGCCAGCGCAAGCTCCAGCGCGCGATCGACGAGGCCATGGAAGCCGGCTATCTGGGCCAGGACATCCTGGGCACCGGCTTCAACCTCAAGATGTATCTGCACATGAGCGCGGGCCGTTATATCTGCGGCGAGGAATCGGCGCTGCTCTCCGCGCTCGAGGGCCGTCGCGCCGTGCCGCGCCACAAGCCGCCCTTCCCGGCGGCTTCCGGCCTGTTCGGCCAGCCGACGACGGTCAACAACGTGGAAACGATCTGCAACGTCCCGCATATCGTGAAAAACGGCGCCGAGTGGTACAAATCGCTCGGCCTGCACAAGGACGGCGGCACCAAGATCTTCGGCGCCTCGGGCCATGTCGCCCGCCCCGGACTGGTCGAACTGCCGCTGGGCACGAAGCTGTCCGATCTGCTCGATCATTTCGGCGGCGTGCGCGGCGGGCGCAAGCTCAAGGCCCTGCTGCCGGGCGGCGGCTCCACGCCGCTGTTGACCGACGAGCATCTGAATACGCCGATGGACTACGAGGGCGTGGGCGCAGTCGGCAGCCGCCTGGGCACGGGCACGATGGTGGTCATCGACGACCAGACCCCGATCGTGGGCGTACTCAAGAATCTCGAGCATTTCTATGCGCAGGAATCCTGTGGCTGGTGCACGCCCTGCCGTGACGGCCTGCCCTGGGTGGAGCGCATTCTCACCAATCTGGAAGCCGGGCACGGCAAGCCGGGCGATATCGAGCTGCTGGATCTACACGTCAAGCTGCTCGGCCCGGGCAAGACCTTCTGTGCCCATGCCCCCGGCGCGATGGGCCCGCTCGAATCCGGCCTCAAGTATTTCCGCGACGAACTGGCGGCCCTGATTCCGCCCGAGGCGGATACGCTGGATCTCATCCAGCCGGCCAACGCCGCCTCGAACAACTAGCGCACGGTTTAGCGATGGCAACGATCAAGATCGACGGCAAGCAGTTCGAGGTGGACCCCACCGACAATCTGCTCAAGGTCGCGCTTTCAAAGGGCTTCGACCTGCCCTATTTCTGCTGGCACCCGGAGCTGCATTCCGTGGGCGCCTGTCGCCAGTGCGCGGTCAAGCAGTACAAGAACGAAGACGACACCCAGGGTCAGATCGTCATGGCCTGCATGACGCCGGCCTCGGATGGCGGCTGCTTCTCGATCGAAGACAAGGAAGCCAGCGATTTTCGTGCCCAGGTCATCGAATGGTTGATGATCAACCACCCGCACGACTGTCCGGTATGCGAAGAAGGCGGCGAATGCCACCTGCAGGACATGACCCTGATGACCGGGCATACGCGCCGGCGCTATCGCGGCCCCAAGCGCACCCATCGCAATCAGGAGCTGGGCCCGTTCATCAATCACGAGATGAACCGTTGTATCGCCTGCTATCGCTGCGTGCGCTACTACCGCGACTATGCCGACGGCGACGACCTGCGCGTGCTCGGCTCGCATTCCAACGTCTATTTCGGCCGCGAGGCCGACGGCGCCTTCAACAGCGAGTTCTCGGGCAACCTGGTCGAGGTCTGCCCCACCGGCGTGTTCACCGACAAGACGCTTGGCGCCCACTACAACCGCAAATGGGACATGCAGAATGCCCCGGGCATCTGTACCCATTGCTCGCTGGGCTGCAACACCAGCCCCGGTTCGCGCCAGGGCATATTGAAGCGTATCCAGAACCGCTATCACGGCGAGATCAACCACTACTTCCTCTGCGATCGCGGTCGTTTCGGCGCCGGTTTCGTCAACCGCGAGGACCGGCCGCGCCAGCCGCTGGTGCGCGCGGAAAACGGCGTGCTCGAGCCCCAGGACATGGACGTGATGCTCGCCTCGCTCAAGAGCGTGCTCGCCGAGGCCAAGGGCCTGGTCGGCATCGGCTCGCCGCGCGCCTCACTGGAAGACAACTTCGCGCTGCGCCATCTGGTCGGCGCCGACAACTTCCATAACGGCATGAGCGGGCCGGAAAGCCATGCCAGCCTCGCCGCGCTCGCGCTGTTGCAGGAGCACGCCGGCCGTTTGCCGACGCTGCGCGATGTGGAATCCTGCGATGCGGTATTCGTGCTTGGCGAGGACGTAACCCAGTTCGCGCCGCGTCTGGCGCTGTCGCTGCGCCAGGCCGTACGCAACGAACATCACGTGCTGGCCGAGGCCGCCAATATCCCGAAGTGGCATGCGCGTGCGGTACGCGACGAGGGCCAGCATTTCTACAGCCCGCTGTTCATGGCCGTACCGGCGGCCACACGTCTGGACGACGTGGCCACGGAACTGTTTCATCTGCGCCCGGCGCGTATCGCGGAGCTGGGCTTCGCGGTCGCCGCCATTCTCGACGACGCTGCGCCGATGCCGGCCAATATCGACGAACAGACGCGCGCGCACGCCGAAACCATCGCCAACGCCCTCAAGACGGCGAAAAAACCGCTGGTGGTCGCCGGTACGAGCCTCGGCAGCGAAGCCGTGCTGACGGCCGCCGGCAACGTCATGCGCGCGCTGGAATCGGTACACGACGACGCCGGGCTGTTCGTTACGCTTAACGAGGCGAACAGCCTCGGCATGGCGATGATGAGCGATCGCGACGTCGATCACGCCTTCGAGGCCATCACCAGCCGCCGTGCCGATACGCTCATCGTCATGCAGAACGATCTCTACGAGCGGGCCCAGCATGGCAAGGTCGATGCCGCGATCAAGGCCGCCAAGAACCTGATCGTGCTCGATCACAGCATGACCGCGACCATCGCCAAGGCCGACTACGTGCTCCCCGCCGGCAGCTTTGCCGAGGCGGACGGCACCCTGGTCAACAACGAAGGCCGCGCCCAGCGCTTTTTCCAGGTCTTCATTCCGGAAGCGCCGTTGCAGGAAGGCTGGCGCTGGTGTGCCGATCTCAATCGTGCGATCGGCAAGCCGGTCGACTGGTACGGCATGGACGATCTCATCGACGCCATCGAAGCCGCCTGCCCGCAGTTCGCGGGTATCAAGACGGCCGCGCCGAGCACCAGTTTCCGCAAGGCCGGCATGCGTTTTCCGCGCAGCCCGCATCGGTATTCGGGGCGTACCGCGCTCTATGCCAACGTGGACGTACGCGAGCGTCGTCCGGAAGTGGATGTGGACTCGGCGCTGGCCTATTCGATGGAGGGCTACCACGGCAGCGATCAGCCGCCGGCGCTGATGGCCTATGCCTGGGCGCCAGGCTGGGATTCCAACCAGGCCGCCATCACCCGTTTCCAGGATGAAGTCGGTGGCCATCTCAAGGGCGGCGATCCCGGCACGCGGCTGCTCAAGGTCGATGCCAACGTACCCGACTATGCGCCGGCCGAGCCCAAGCTGGTCGAAGGCTGGCAGGCGATCCCGCGCTACCACATCTTCGGCAGCGAATCGCAGTCCGCCAAGGCCCCGGCGATTCAGCAACGCATGCCGCGTGCCTGGTTCACCCTCAACGAAGCCGGTGCCAAGGCGCTGGGCCTGGCTGCGGCGGATACGCTGCGCCTGACCATCGACGGCGAGATCCATGCCCTGCCGGTCACCATCGACCCCAGCCTGCCCGACAAGACCATCGGCGTGCCGGTCGGCGCCCATGGCCTGATGGGCGTGCGTCTGCCTGCAGCGGTGTCGCCCTGATGTTCGGCTTCAGCACAGACACACTGCTCGATTTCGCGTTCACCGCCTTCGAGACCATTGCCATCCTGCTGGCGGTGGTGATTTCCGCTGCCCTGCTGATCTGGGTGGAACGTCGCCTGCTGGGCGTCTGGCAGGATCGCTACGGGCCGAACCGCGTTGGCCCGTTCGGCATCCTTCAGGTGGCCGCGGACATGATCAAGATCTTCTTCAAGGAAGACTGGATCCCGCCGTTCGCCGACAAGGCCGTGTTCGTCATCGCGCCGGCCATCATCATGTTCACCACGCTCATGGCGTTCGCAGTGGTGCCGTTCACCGAGACCATCGGCGTGGTCGACCTGAACATCGGCATTCTGTTCGTGCTGGCGATGAGCTCGCTGGGCGTGTATTCGGTGATTCTGGCGGGGTGGTCCTCGGACAATAAATACGCCCTGCTTGGCGGCATGCGTACCGCCGCCCAGATGATTTCCTACGAGGTCTTCATGGGCCTAAGCCTGCTGGGCGTGGTGCTGCTGGCCGGCAGCTTCGATCTGCGTACCATCGTCGAATCCCAGGCCGGCATGTGGAACGTGATCCCGCAGTTCCCGGCGTTCGTGATCTTCTTCATTGCCGGCATCGCCGAAATCCACCGTGCGCCCTTCGACCTGCCCGAAGCGGAACAGGAACTCACCGCCGGCTATCACACCGAATATTCGGGCATGAAGTTCGGCATGTTCTTCGTGGGCGAATATCTGGGCATCGTGCTGATCTCCTGCCTGACCACGGTGCTGTTCTTCGGCGGCTGGCTGGGTCCGATCCTGCCCGGCTTCGTATGGTTCGCGCTCAAGGCCGGGTTCTTCATCTGCTTTTTCGTGCTGCTGCGTGCGGCCACCGTGCGCCCGCGCTACGACCAGCTCATGGCCTTCGGCTGGAAGATTCTGCTGCCGATTGCGCTGGTCAACGTCGCGATCACGGGCGCTGTCGTGGTGGCCATGGCATGAGCACGTCGTACTCTCTTCTCGATTTCACCGGTTACGCGAGTCACCTATGCTGAGTGTTCTGCGCACCATCTGGATGACCCTGATGCACACCTTTCGCAAGCGCGAGACGGTGCTGTATCCGGAAGAAAAGCCTTATCTGCCGCCGCGCTATCGCGGGCGTATCGTGCTCACGCGCGATCCGGACGGCGCCGAGCGCTGCGTGGCCTGCAACCTGTGCAGCGTGGCCTGCCCCGTCGACTGCATCAGCGTGGTCAAGGCCGAGGACGAAAGCGGACGCTGGTATCCGGAAACCTTCCGTATCAACTTCTCGCGCTGCATCTACTGCGGCTACTGCGAGGAGGCCTGCCCAACCTACGCGATCCAGCTCACGCCTGACTTCGAAATGGGCGAGTTCGATCGGCAGAACATGGTCTACGAAAAATCCGATCTGACCATTTCCGGCGTCGGCAAGCGGCCGGGCTACAACTTCTATCGCGTCGCCGGCATGGCCGTGGGCGGCAAGGACAAGGGCGAAGCCGAGAACGAGGCCGCGCCCATCGACGTCAAGACGCTGCTTCCCTGAGGCCGGGCCGACTATGGAAATCGCTTTCTATCTCGCTGCCATCGTCGCCGTCGCCGCCACCGCGCGGGTGATCAGCTGTGCCAACGCGGTGCATGCGCTGCTCTACCTGATCGTGTCGCTGCTGTCGGTGGCGATCGTGTTCTATACCCTCGGCGCACCTTTCGCGGCCGCACTCGAGGTGATCGTCTACGCGGGCGCGATCATGGTGCTGTTCGTGTTCGTGATCATGATGCTCAACCTCAATCAGGAAACCGTGGCCCGGGAGCGCAGCTGGTTGGCGCCCCGGGTATGGATCGGGCCCGGCGTGCTGGGCGTCGTCCTGCTCGGCGTTCTGGCCGTGGCGCTTGCCAGCGGTGGCTCCATGGGCAACGTCGACAGCACGCCGCTGATGGCCGAACGCATCGGCATGACCATGTTCGGGCCCTATGTACTGATCGTGGAACTGGCCGCCTTCGTGCTGCTGGCCGCCCTGGTGGTCGCTGCCCATCTGGGCCGCGACGATCGTGACGTGGCCGAAGAAAAACGCGTCGCCGCCGCGCGCGGGCGTCGCCACCCGGGAGGCGAACAATGAACGGCATCCCCATGGAACACGGCCTGATTCTGGCCGCCCTGCTGTTCACCCTCGGCCTGGTCGGGCTGGTGGTACGGCGCAATACGCTGTTCATCCTCATGTGCCTTGAGATCATGCTCAATTCCGCAGGCCTGGCCTTCATCGTGGCCGGCGCTGCCCACAGCGCACCCGATGGCCAGGTGATGTTCATCCTCGTGATCACCCTCGCTGCCGCCGAGGCCAGCATCGGGCTCGGCCTGCTGCTGCAGCTGCATCGCCGTTTCAAGACCATCGACATCGACGCCGCCAGCGAGATGCACGGATGAATTTGCTAGCCCTGACCATCGTCTTTCCGCTCGCCGGCAGCCTCGCGCTGTCGTTCTTTCCGCGCATGGCCGATCGCGCCGCGGCGACCATCGGTGCCGGGTCGGTGGGCCTGTCCGCGCTGGTATCGGCGTGGCTGATCTATACCTTCGTCACCGGCGACGGCGCGGCCTATACGCAAACCCTGTGGACCTGGGTTTCGGTGGGCGACTTCACGCCGGCGTTCGCGCTTTATTTCGACGGGCTGGCCGCGACCATGCTCGGCGTGATTACCGGCGTGGGTTTTCTCATCCACGTGTTTGCCGGCTGGTACATGAAGCACGACCTCGACGGCGGGCCGGGCATGGGGCGCTTTTTCGCCTACATGAACCTGTTCATCGTCGCCATGCTGCTGCTCGTGCTCGGCGACAACCTGTTCCTGCTGTTCCTCGGCTGGGAAGGCGTAGGCCTGTGCAGCTATCTGCTCATCGGCTACTACTACCGTGACGAGGCCAATGCCTGGGCGGCCTTCAAGGCGTTTCTGATCACCCGTATCGGCGACGTGTTCCTGGCCATCGGCCTGTTCCTGATGTTCGCCACCTTCGGCACGCTCGATATCCAGACCCTTCTGGAACAGGCACCCCGGGCCTGGGCCGAAGGCGACCCGATGGCCAGCCTCGCCGCGCTGCTGCTGCTGGGCGGCGCCGTGGGCAAGTCCGCACAGCTGCCGCTACAGACCTGGCTGCCCGACGCCATGGCCGGCCCGACGCCGGTGTCGGCGCTGATCCACGCGGCCACCATGGTCACCGCAGGCGTGTATCTGATCGCGCGCATGCATGTGATATTCGAGCTTGCCCCGGCCGTGCTGGCCCTGGTGGGCGTCGTGGGCGCGGTCACGCTGCTGCTGGCCGGCTTCGCAGCGCTGTGCCAGACCGATATCAAGCGCGTGCTCGCCTATTCCACCATGAGTCAGATCGGCTACATGTTCCTGGCGCTCGGCGTGGGCGCCTGGGATGCGGCGATCTTCCATCTGATGATCCATGCCTTCTTCAAGGCCCTGCTGTTCCTGGCCTCGGGCTCGGTGATCATCGCCTGCCACCACGAGCAGAACATCTTCAAGATGGGCGGGCTGCGCAAGAGCCTGCCGCTGGATTACGCGGTATTCATCATCGGCGGCGCGGCGCTGGCCGCCCTGCCCCTGGTCACGGCCGGCTTCTATTCCAAGGACGAAATCCTGTGGCTGTCGTTTGCAAACGGCCACCACGTGCTCTGGTTCGCCGGCCTGGTCGGCGCGTTTTTGACCGCGCTCTACACCTTCCGCATGATTTTCATCGCCTTCCATGGCGAAGCCCAGATCAAGGCCCATGCGGGCCGCGGCATTGCCCATCATCTGCCGCTGATCGTGCTGGCCGTGCTGTCCACCTTCCTGGGCGCCTGGATCCACCCGCCGCTGGCCGACGTGCTGCCGGTCCATGAAGGCGGCGATCACGGCACCACGAAACTGATCGTGGAAGTGCTGTCCGCTGCCGTGGCCATCGTCGGCCTCGGCGTGGCCGCTGCGCTGTACCTGGGTAGCCGACAGACCGCCGAGAAACTGGCATCCAATCCGCTTGGCCGTGGCCTGTGGCAGCTCTGGCACAACGCCTGGGGATTCGACACGCTCTACGACCGCGTCTTCGTGCGCCCCTATCTGCTGCTGACCCGCCTGCATCGTCGCGACTGGATCAACTCGACCGTCAACGTCGCGCCGCAGATCGCGCTCATGCTCAACAGCGCGCTGGTCACCACCCAGAGCGGGCGCCTGCGCTGGTATGCGCTGTCGTTGTTTGCCGGTGCCGCGGTGCTGCTCGTCGCGCTGCTGTTCGGGTAATGCGCATGAATACATACGATAACGGCGTGACGACGGCGCGCTCATTCACAGGTCCCAAGGAACGTTCTCAATGATCCTGTGCTGGCTTCTATTCGTCCCCTTCATCGGCGGCCTGCTTTGCTGGCAGCTGGAAAGCCGCCATGCCCCCGCGCAGGCGCCGCGCTGGATCGCGCTGCTGACCATGCTGCTCGTGGTCGGCCTGGCGCTCTGGCTGTGGCTGACGGGCGACTATTCGCTGGCCGGCGGGGCGGTGGGCGACGCGCCGAACTGGGCCCACCAGATCCGCCTGCCCTGGATCGATCGCTTCGGGATTTCCTTTCACCTGGCGCTCGACGGCCTGTCGCTGATCATGATCATGCTGACCGGCTTTCTCGGCGTACTCGCCGTGGTGTGTTCCTGGCGCGAAATCACCAACCGGATCGGCTTCTTCCATCTGAACCTGCTCTGGATCATCGGCGGCGTGGTCGGCGTGTTCCTGGCCGTGGATCTTTTCCTGTTCTTCTTTTTCTGGGAAATGATGCTGGTGCCGATGTATTTCCTGATCGCGCTGTGGGGACACAGTGGCTCGAAAGGCAATACCCGCATCGGCGCCGCGATCAAGTTCTTCATCTATACCCAGGCCAGCGGCCTGTTGATGCTGGTTTCGATTCTGGGTCTGGTGTTCGCCCACTACAGCCAGACCGGCACCTTCACCTTCGACTATATGGTGCTGCGTGAAACCCCGCTGACCGGCACTATCGCCTACGTGCTGATGCTGGGCTTCTTCATCGCCTTTGCGGTGAAGCTGCCGGTGGTCCCGCTGCACGGCTGGCTGCCGGACGCGCATGCCCAGGCGCCGACCGCCGGCTCGGTCGATCTGGCCGGCATTCTGCTCAAGACCGCGGCCTACGGCATGCTGCGTTTCGCGATTCCGTTGTTCCCCGAGGCCTCGGCCCAGTTCGCGCCTGTTGCCATGGCGCTGGGTTTGATCGGCATCTACTACGGCGCGCTGCTGGCCTTTTCGCAGACCGACGTCAAGCGCCTGATCGCCTGCTCCAGTATTTCGCATATGGGCTTCGTGCTGATCGGCATCTATTCCGGCACGCTGCTCGCGCTGCAGGGCGTGATCGTGCAGATGGTGGCCCATGCCTTCTCGGCGGCGGGTCTGTTCATCATCTCCGGCCAGATCTACGAGCGTATCCATACCCGCGACATGCGTCAGATGGGCGGCCTGTTCGGGCGTATGGGCGCGCTGCCGGGCTTTGCGCTGGTGTTCGTGATGGCCTCGCTGGGCATGCCCGGCACCGGCAACTTCATCGGCGAGTTCCTGATCCTGTTCGGCGCCTTCGATACGGTGCCCTGGGTCGTGGTCGCGGCCAGTGGCGGCCTCGTCATGGCAGCCATCTATTCCCTGGTGCTCATGCACCGCGTTTATTGGGGCACGCCCAAGTCGGAGGCCTCGCTCGGCGGGCTCGACCCGCGCGAATACAGCATGATGCTGCTACTGCTCGTGCTCACGCTCTGGCTTGGCCTGTTCCCGAATACCGTGCTCGATATCTCGCATACGGCGATGACCGAAGTCACCGACTGGTTCGCCGTTGCTCCGTTGCCGTCCCGTTAAGCGAAAGGCGTCATGACCGACTTTTCCACTCAGATGCTCGCCCTCGCGCCGTTGCTGATCCTGTGCGCGACCGTTGTCGGCGTGATGCTGTCGATCGCGGTACACCGCCACCACTTCACGGCGGCCACAATGACCGTGGTCGGCCTGAACGCGGCCCTGCTGTCGCTGCTGGGCGTGCTCCAGATCACGCCGATCCAGGTCACGCCGCTGTTCATCATCGATGATTATTCGCTGCTGTTCGGCGCCATCGTGCTGGTGGCATCGCTGGCCTGTACCACGCTGGCCCATGCCTATCTGGATACCCTGCCGGACCGGCGCGAAGAGTTTTATATCCTGCTGCTATGCTCGGCCGGCGGCGCCCTCGCGCTGATCGCCAGCCGGCACTTCGCGTCGCTGTTCATCGGCCTCGAGCTGTTGTCGGTGCCGCTGTACGGCATGGTCGCCTATGCTTATCGCGACCGTATTTCGCTGGAAGCCGGCCTGAAGTACATGGTGCTCTCGGGCGCGGCTTCGGCCTTCCTGCTGTTCGGTATGGCGCTGCTGTACGCGGCATCGGGCAGCCTCGAATACGCCGGCCTGGTGGATACCCTGGCCGGCAACAGCGGCTCGCCCTGGCTGCTGGCCGGCGTGGGCATGATGGTCGTCGCACTGGCCTTCAAGCTGTCGCTGGTGCCGTTCCATGTCTGGACGCCGGACGTCTACGAAGGCGCACCGGGGCCGGTCTCGGCCTTTCTGGCCACGGTGAGCAAGGTCGCGGTCTTCGCGCTGCTGCTGCGATTTTTCACGCTCGCACCGCCGGCCGCCAACGGCTGGCTGCTCACGCTGATGGGCGTAATCGCCATGGCGTCCATGCTGGTCGGCAACCTGCTCGCGCTGCGCCAGCGCAACGTCAAGCGGCTGCTGGGTTATTCCTCGATTGCGCATCTGGGCTATCTGATGACCGCGATCGTGGCCGGCGGCACCTTCAGCATCGAAACCGTGGGCATCTATCTGGCCACCTATGTCGCCACCACGCTCGGCGCATTCGGCGTGGTCACGCTCGTATCCAGCCCCTACTCCGGTACCGACGCGGGGGCTCTGCACCACTATCGCGGGCTGTTCTGGCGCCGGCCGTACCTGGCGACTGTGTTCACCGTCATGATGCTGTCGCTGGCCGGCATCCCGATGACCGCAGGCTTTCTCGGCAAGTTCTACGTGATTGCCATCGCCGTGCAATCCGGCCTGTGGTGGCTGGTCGGCGGCATCGTGCTCGGCAGCGCCATCGGCCTGTACTACTACCTGCGCATGATGGTCATCCTGTTCCTGGACGAGCCCGGCGAAAGCCGTCGCGACGCGGTTTCCGGCTGGGGGCAGCAGTCCGGCGGCATCATGGTGCTGTTGCTGGCGGCCGCGGTGATCTTCTTCGGCATCTATCCGCAGCCGCTGATCTCGCTGGTCAGCGCTACGGGCATGGCCGGCGGCTGATGCAGACGGGCCGGTATCGCGCCGCTGTTTCGAGCATATGGCTCGCGGGCCTGATACTGATCATCGCCGGCTGCGCAACGCACGCCCCCGCCCCGCAGGAGGACGCCCGCGCCGACCGAGCTGCCCGCCAGTGGCTCGCGCTCGTCGATCGCGGCACTTATGAGCGCAGCTGGCAGCAGGCATCGGCAATGTTTCGAAACGGTATCGATCAGAACGCGTGGATCGAGGCGGTTGGAAACGCGCGGGCCGACACCGCTGCGCCAAGCAAGCGCGAACTCGTATCCATCGCCTACACGCTAAAACTCCCCGGCGTGCCCGACAATGACTATGTCGTACTCGTCTATGCCAGCCGTTTCGATGACCGCCCTCCGATTCAGGAAACCGTCACCCTGGTACGAGAAGAAGGCGAGCTGAAAACCGCAGGTTATTTTCTGCGCTAGCGCTTGGCCGGCTCAACGCAGCCGCGCGGCGGGCCAGACATAGCGCCGTTCAGCCAAGCGCGTGCCGTCGAGGGTGAGCGTCTTGTGCTGGCCATCGGCGACGAAACCCTGCGCCTGATAAAACCGCTGTGCCGCACGATTGCCCTGCAACACCCAGAGAGTGACCGCGGCGCCGTTCCGGGCGGCTACGCCCCGGCGAACGGCCAGCCATAGCCGGCGACCGATGCCCTGCCGGCACGAACGCGGCGCGACATAGATGGCATACAGCTCCATCGTCGCAGCATCCGTATCGTCATCCCGGCTGGGGCCATAGCTGGCCAGCCCCACGAGTGTCTGCTCGTGTCGGGCCACCAACACCTCGATCGCGGGATCGGCGAGCGCCCGAGTCCACTGCGCTTTCCTGGCATCCACGCTGAGCTCGTCCAGATAGGCCTGCGGCAACAGACCACGATAGGCGTCGCGCCATGCCGCGACGTGCAGCGCGGCGATCCGGTCGACATCGTCGTCGCAGCCCGGCCCGACGTTCATTTCTAGGCCTTCACGATCACGCCCGGATTGAGCCGGTTGTGCGGGTCCAGCGCTGTCTTGATCGCGGCGAGCATGTCGCGCTCCACCTCGGATTTGTAGCGATCCAGGGCGGCGACCTTGAGCCGGCCGATGCCGTGTTCGGCCGCGATCGAGCCGCCCATCTCGGCGACGATATCGTGCACCACGGTATGGGCGGCCTCGGCCTGGGCCAGAAAGGCCGGGCCGTCGGCGTCCACGGGCTGGGACAGATTGAAATGCAGGTTGCCGTCGCCCACATGCCCGAACGGGCAGGGGCGCACACCGGGCAGCGCATCGCGAACGGCCGCCAGCGCGCGCTCCAGAAACGCGGGCAGTTTCGATACCGGCAGCGAAATATCGTGCTTGATCGAGGCCCCTTCGGCGACCTGGGCCGGCGGAAGCGACTCGCGTAAATGCCATAGCCGACGACTGGTTTCGACGTCGTGGGCGATGATGACATCCGTCAATTCGTGCGCGTGGCGGGCCTGTTCGACGACATGGGCCATGGCGTCAAGCAGCCAGTGGCCGTCGGCAGAGCTGGCCAGCTCGACCAGCAGGTACCAGTCATGATCGATATCGAAAGGCTCTTCACAGCCCTCGATATGGCTGCAGGCCAGCGCCACCGCCTGGCGCGACATCAGCTCGCAGCCGGTCAGGTTATGCCCCGAGGCAGCGGTCAGCCGACGCTGCAGTCGTACCGCCTGGGCCGGGGACTCCAGCGCGAACAGCGCACTGACCTGCTGTACCACCGGCTCGTAGAGCATCATCACCGCAGCGGTGATGATGCCCAGCGCGCCTTCGCTGCCGATGAACAGGTCGTCCAGGTCGAAACCGCTGTTGTCCTTGCGCAGCCCGGTGAGATTGTTCCAGATACGCCCGTCCGCGAGCACCACTTCCAGGCCCAGCGCCAGATCGCGGGTGTTGCCATAGCGCACCACGTTCAGCCCGCCTGCATTGGTAGCCAGATTGCCGCCGATCCGACAGCGATCGCGCGAGGCAAGCGTCAACGGGAAAAACAGGCCAGCATCGGCCGCGGCCTGTTGCACGTCGGCGAGAATACAACCCGCCTCGACGGTAATCGTGGCGTTGTCGACGTCGACTTCGCGTACGCGATCCATGCGCTCGAGATTGACGATGACATGGCGCTGGGCGTCGTCTGCGGCGGCCCCGCCCACGAGCCCGGTATTGCCGGATTGGGCGATTACCGCACAGTTTGCCTCGGCACAGGCGGTGACCACCGCTGCGACCTGCCCCGTATCGGCCGGTCGTACCACCGCGAGCGCGGTCGGGCGGAACGCGCCCCGCCATTCCACCAGAAAGGGTGCAGCCGCATCGGCCTGCAGCACGTCCGCTGCGCCAACGATTTCGGTCAGTTTCGCAAGCAACGCATCACGCATTCAGCGATCTCCGAGCAGGTCTTCCAGGGCCGGCTGAAGCTTGCGAAACTCGAAGGTGAAACCGGCCTTCTCCAACGCGCTGGGAATCGCGCGCTGGCCGGTGAGCAGCAAATGGGCCATCTCGCCGACCATCAGCTTGAGCACCGGGCCGGGCACCCAGGCGAACTTGGGCCGGTGCAACACGCGCGCGAGCGTGGTCGTGAATTCGCGATTGGTGGCCGGCTCCGGCGCGGTGAGGTTGAACGCCCCGCTACAATCCGGGTTGTCGATGAGAAAACGAATCGCGGCCACCTCGTCGCTGATGTGTATCCAGGGCATGTACTGCTTGCCGGTGCCGAAATGCCCGCCCAGCCCGAACCTGAACGGCGTGACCATCTGTGCCAGTGCGCCGTCCTCGGCCCCGAGCACGATGCCGGTACGCACACGACAGACCCGGATGTTGGCGGCCTCGGCACGGCGGGCGGCCTGTTCCCAGGCCACGCAAAGCTCGGACTGGAATTCGTCGCCGGGCGATTCGTTTTCGTCGAGCACGTCGTCCCCGCGCGCGCCGTAATAACCGACCGCAGAACCGCTCACCAGCACCTGCGGCGGCGTGTCCCATTCGCCAATCGTTTCGGTAAGCTGGCGCGTGATCCGCAGGCGGCTTTCGCGCATTTCACGCTTGCGCGCCTCGGTCCAGCGGCCGTCCGCCAGATTCTCGCCGGCGAGGTTGATCACCGCGTCGGCCGGCGCCGCGGCCTTGATATCGGCCACCGGCACGACCCCTGCCGGCAACACCTTCGCCGCGGCTGCGGTATCGCGGGTGACGACCTGCACGGCCCAGCCATCGGCCAATAGCGATTCACACAGATGCCGGCCGATAAAGCCGGTGCCCCCGGTCAACAACGCCTTGTTCATCACAAGCTCCGCGAGTAAAAGACAAAGAAAAATGCCAACTTGCAGACTAAAGCGCCGGCGAGGGCAGCGCCAGTCCAGATAAAACCCTATTCCACAATACGCCGATCGCGCGCTCGGCGCCGAATGGTTTTTACCTGCCTATTGCAAAAAGCCGACAGATCGCGTTAGCTGTGCGGGTCGTGGCGGCGGTAGCTCAGTTGGTAGAGCGCGACCCTCCCACGGTCGAGGTCGCGAGTTCGAATCTCGTCCGCCGCTCCACTTCTTCCCGCCCACGGCTGCATGCATGCGCTATCGCTGATAGAGCAGCGATTCCGCCTGGAGTGCGGAAACGATCCGCCGGGCGAGCGCGTCTGCCTGTTTCGGAACCGATCGCCGTGCGCTTTCTGCGGTATCGAAGGCGAACTGCGCGGTGACCTGCTGGCCCGCGTTGTCGATCACGCGCACGTTATAGGCGACCCGCCCCTGACCGATCACGCGGCGCGACGTGGTGTGCATATCGGCCAGTTCGATCACGATCGTGGCCTGGGCGCCGCTGGCGCGACTGGCCGCATGACGGCTCGCGGCATCCTGCTGACGGGTGGGCGGCGCAGCGGCGAGCATGGACGTACAGGCATGCCCGGCCGCAAACAGTCGGTCGCAGAGCGCCTGTTCGAAGGCGGCTTCGATGGCCACGTCGGCAAAGGCACCATAGGCCAGAAATCCGTCGTAGCGCATGTCCTTCTGCGCGGGATCAACGAACCGATACGACGGCGCACTGGCACAGCCGGCCAGCGCCGCGGCCGCGCTTAGAACGACGCAGGTCAGCGCGACAAAACGGCGTAGATCAACCAAGATGGTGTCCAGATAAACGAATGGTGCGTCAGAGATTATCCGGCGCGATCGGCACGAACAACTACGCGCGACAAGGCTTCAAGGCGAAACGTAGGCACGGGCCGTGATCGAGCCTCGCCGCATGCGTCGCAACGGCAACGCCCCGGCGCGCCCTGTGCTAAGCAACGGACGCGCGCGGCCGAGTCTCGGCACCTCGTCTACACGGTGTCTGATTTGTAGGAATACCCGGGACAAGCGACGATCGACGGGGATTCAGGCAGAATGCCGGAACGAACGTCCGTTCATTGCGCTGCCTTGCAGCAGCGTGTGGACAATACAGTGCCAATAAAGAGGAGACCCCTGATGCGAGCATTGCTCTGCAAACAATTCGGCCCGCCGGAAACGCTGGTAGTCGAGGAACAACCCACGCCTAAAGTCGGCCCCAAGCAGGTTCTTATCGACGTACAGGCCGCGGCGGTGAATTTCCCCGACAGCCTGATCATCGAAGACAAGTACCAGCTCAAGCCGGAGCTGCCCTTCTCGCCGGGCGGCGAGCTCGCGGGCGTGGTCAATACCGTGGGCGATGAGGTCAAGCATCTCAAGGCCGGCGACAACGTGATCGCCTTCACCGGCTATGGCGCCATGGCCGAACAGATCGCCACCGACGCCAACCGGGTGATCCCGATGCCCGACGGCGTGGACCACGTCACCGCCAGCGCGTTCGTGATGACCTATGGCACCACCTACCATGCGCTGGCCGACCGGGCCGAACTCAAATCCGGCGAAACCCTGCTCGTACTCGGTGCCGCCGGCGGCGTGGGCCTGGCCGCGATCGAGCTGGGCAAGGCCTTGGGCGCGCATGTGATTGCCGCTGCCTCCAGCGAAGAAAAACTGGCGGTCTGTCGCGAACACGGCGCGGATGAAACCATCAACTACGTCGAGGAAGACCTCAAGGACGCGATCAAGGCCCGTACCGACGGGCGCGGCGTGGACGTGGTCTATGACCCGGTCGGCGGCGACATGACCGAAAAAGCCCTGCGCGGCACGGCCTGGCGCGGGCGTTTGCTGGTGATCGGCTTCGCCGCCGGCGAGATCCCCAAACCGCCGCTCAATCTCGCCCTGCTCAAGGGCTGTTCGATCGTGGGCGTGTTCTGGGGCTCGTTCACCCAGCGTGAACCCGAAGAGAACCAGAAGCAGCTCAAGCAGATCTTTGCCTGGCTGGCCGAAGGCAAGCTGCGCCCGCATGTGTCGGGAACCTACCCGCTCGAACGCGGCGGCGAGGCAATCAGCGTGCTGGCCTCGCGCAAGGCGGCCGGCAAGCTGGTCATCAAACCGCAGGAATAGTCTGATCGGCCGGCCCGGCCGAACCGCGCCGGGCCGGCACTGCCCTATTTCGTTCACGCGGCAACGCGGCGATGTTGTCATGCAAACGACATCGACGCGTCATCCCAGCGTTATCTGTACGACCCACACTGCGCTCCATTGCAAGCCGGCTGTCATATCAATGACAGCCCCGCAACGAGGAGCCGCATGCGTATCGCATTGCTCACCGACGCGTGGAAGCCGCAGGTCAACGGGGTGGTCACCGCCCTGACGGCCCTGGTTCGAGAACTGGAAGCCGCCGGACACGACGTGCTCGTCATTCATCCGGGCCTGTTCGTGACCGTGCCCTGCCCCACCTATACCGAAATCCGGCTCGCGGCCGCGCCGCTGCCCGGCGTTGCACGCCGCCTGCAGCGCTTCGTGCCGGACGCAGTGCATATCGCCACCGAAGGCAGCGTCGGTCTGGCCGGCTGGCTGTACTGTCGCCTGCGCGGCTGGCGTTTCACCACCTCTTTTCATACCCGCTTTCCGGAATATATCAACGCGCGCTGGCCGCTGGTGCCGGTGGGCCTGGGCTATCGGGTGCTCAATCTGTTTCATAGCCATAGCGTGCGCACCATGGTGAGCACACGCCCGTTGGCCGACTATCTGAGCGATCGCGGTTTCTCGCGGCTGGCCCTGTGGGGACGCGGCGTGGACACCCGCCTGTTTCGCCCCGTGCAACCGGCCACACTCGATCTGCCCGGCCCGGTGTTCATGTATTTCGGCCGGGTGGCACCGGAAAAGAACGTGGAAGCGTTCCTCCAGCTCGACCTGCCCGGCAGCAAGCTGGTGGTCGGCGACGGCCCGGCCCGCGCCGACCTGGAACGCCGCTATCCCGAGGCCTGTTTCGTGGGTATGCGCCTGGGCGAAGACCTGGTGCGCCATATCTGTGCGGCCGACTGCATGGTCTTTCCCAGCAAGACCGACACGCTCGGGCTGGTGCTCATGGAAGCCATGGCCTGTGGCGTACCGGTCGCCGCCTATCCGGTCACCGGGCCGCTCCAGGTGGTACAGCCCGGCGTCACCGGCGTGCTCGACGACGATCTGCAGGCCGCCGCGCTGGCGGCGCTCGAACTCAACGGTGAGGCCGGCATCGCCTATGCGCGAGCCAACAGCTGGGCAGCCTCGGCGGCCGAATTCGCCGCACAGCTTGCCCCGGCGCGTCGACCCCACCTGCGCTTTACCCCCCCGACCCTGGAGAACGCGCAATGAAAGTCCTCATACTCGGCGGCGACGGCTTCTGTGGCTGGCCCACGGCATTGCACCTGTCCGGTCAGGGCCACGATGTGACCCTCATCGACAACCTTTCCCGACGACATATCGACAACGAGCTGGGGGTGAGTTCGCTGACCCCCATATCGCCCATCGATATCCGACTGGCGGCCTGGAAGGAGCTGACCGGGCGCACCATCGCCGCGCTGCATATGGATGTCGCGCGCGAATACGATCGCCTGGAAGCGACCATCGACCGGCTCGCCCCGGATGCCATCGTGCATTTCGCCGAACAGCGCTCGGCGCCCTATTCCATGAAGCATGCACGAGCCAAGCGCTACACCGTCGAAAACAACCTCGCTGCGACCCAGAACGTGCTTTGCGCGCTGGTGGAAACCGGTATCGACGCCCATCTGGTGCATCTGGGCACCATGGGCGTCTACGGCTATGGCGGCGGGCTGCGTATTCCCGAGGGCTATCTCACTGTCGAGGTCGACGACAGCACCGGTGCGCGTACCCAGCGCGAGATCCTGTTCCCGCCGGACCCGGGCAGCATCTACCACATGACCAAGACCCAGGATCAGCTGCTGTTCTATTTCTACAACAAGAACGACGGCCTGCGTATTACCGATCTGCATCAGGGCGTGGTCTGGGGCACCCAGACGCGCGAGACGCGGCTGGACGAACGCCTGATCAATCGCTTCGACTACGACGGCGATTACGGCACCGTGCTCAACCGCTTTCTCATGCAGGCCGCGGTTGGCCACGACCTGACCGTGCACGGCAGTGGCGGCCAGACCCGCGCTTTCATCCATATCCAGGACACGGTGCGCTGTATCGAAATGGCGATCGGCAACGCCCCGGCCGCCGGCGAACGGGTACGCATCTACAACCAGATGACCGAAACCTGGCGCGTAGGCGAACTGGCCAAACTGGTGGCCCGCATGACCGGCGCGAAAATCGCCCACCTGCCCAATCCGCGCCGCGAAGCGCCGGAAAACGATCTGTGTGTGGAAAACGCCTGCCTGCTGGACCTGGGCCTCGACCCGACCACCCTGCGCGACAGCTTGCTCAGCGAAATAATCGATATCGCGCAGCACTATGCCCACCGCTGCGACGAAAGCCGTATTCTCTCGACCTCACAGTGGGTACGTCCGCGAACGGCGCAATCGCAGGCGGTCGCCTCCTGAGCAAAAAACAGGTCGCGTTCAATTGAGTGGCGCCCACACTGACCTATAATCTGGGCTCGTCTCGAACCCGGTACGCTGCTGTGCAAACCGACGGTCGCTGGACCCTCGCCGCGCTGACCACGGCGCTGCTGCTGCTCTACTTCACGCCGTGGCTGGCGCTGGGCCACGGCGTCGAATCTTCCGGCCTCGGGCTATGGATCGAATTGCCCGCGCTACTGCGGCCAATCGACCGCTTCGGCATCGGCGAATACGCAGCGCCCGTGCTGGGCTGGTCGATCCCGCTGATTGGCGCGGTCGGCGTCGTCCAAAGCGCCCGCGGCAGGGTCAGTCTCTGCGCATTGGCGCTCGCCGCGAGCGTGTTCAGCCTGATCGCCTTCGGCCTATGGCTGTCGCGCTGGCCGCAAACGCCCAGCCTGGCCACCCTGCCGCTGACCCATGCCGGACTCGCGGTGGTCGCAGGCGCCGTGCTCGTGCTCGGCTTGAACGTTCTCGGCGCGCTACTACGGCCGCGCCTGGAAGAAAGACTGGGCATCAGCGAGCGGCGTCGCCGCGACGGCACCGTCGCAATCGATGTCGACCGGCAGCGCTGGCGGCCACTATGGCGTTTACTCTATTCCGTGGCCAACGTCGCCATCGTCTACGTGGCCGCCGTGCTCTGGACGCGTTACCACCTGTTCGCGCTCGCCGATCGCTTCGCCCTGCCGGTAACCGCCGGTATGACCGTCGTGATCGCGCTGGCCGGACTTTGGGTGGTTCGATCCGCGCTGGGGCGCGCACCCTATGCCCGAATCGTGATCGACTATGACTCGTTGCGCGTGATTACCGGCGGCGAACGTGGTCGCTACGCCCGTGGCCATATCGGCGGACTCTACGTGCCGCAGCAGGCCGAAGACGGGGTCCGCGACTACTACAACGATGCGCCGAACGCACAGACGCTAACCCTGCCGGTCACCACGAGCGGCTCGCCCACGCCGCAGGCCGGCGGGCTGTTACGTACCCCGCGTGCCAGCGTCATGATGCGCATGCGTGATCGTACGGTCGCACTCGCCCATCATCTGCGCCCGGCCCAGGCCAAGGAACTGGTACGTCGGCTTACGATTCGCCTGCTGGACTGAGCCGGCCGCAACAATGGCCGGCCAAGCGAATCACCGATGGCTCGCGGGCGCCGCCAGGCGCTCGGCCAGCGCATCGAGCTGATCGCGGCCAACGATATCGCGTGCGCTCTGAGCGACCTCGATGAGTTCATGGCCGGCGAAGCGCTGCCGTATCTCGGTGAGGTATTCGTTCTGCTGTGCCACCCGTTCGGTTATGAAGGCGCTGCTCGCATCGGCCGGCCAGAGCCGATTCACGTACAGCGCGCCCACCGGGATATGCGTATCGCTCAGCTGCTCGATGACCCGCGCTGTTTCCTCGATCGGCAGCCGTTCGGCCTGCAGCACCGGATGGAAAACCGATTCGTCGTGCAGGCGCTGACGGGCCTGGGCGAAGCGTTCGGCACGCTGGCGCAGGCGGGTGAGCACCCGATCCTCGCGCTCGGGCTCGCTCACCCCGGCCATCGAACGCCACATGCCCTGAAGCTTGTTGACCTTGGCGCGCTGGGCCTGCAGACCTTCCACCCAGGCACCCAGCATGGAGGGCAGCGTAAGCAGGCGCAGGGTATGACCACTCGGCGCGGTATCGAACACCACCCGGTCGAAACGCTGCGGACACCATTCCATGATCCGGGTAAAGCGATCGAACAAGGCCGATTCGGCGGTACCCGGTGCCTGGACGGCGAGCTTCAGGTGCCGGTCGAGCGCCGGCAGCACAGCCTTGGACACGGCGGATTCCGCATCCTCGCGAATGCCCTCGACGTAGGCCTTCGCATCGGCCTCGGGGTCGATTTCCATCGCCCAGAGATTGTCGCCCGCCGCGCTCGGCTCGCCGCTCAGTCGCGTTTCGAGCAGGTCGGACACCGAGTGTGCCGGATCGGTCGATACCAGCAGCGTACGCTCGCCAGCGGCCGCCAGCCGCAGCGCGTTGGCCGCGGCAAGCGTGGTCTTGCCGACCCCGCCCTTGCCGCCGAACAGATAGAACCGCGTGGGCAGATCGTTGCGATGTGTATGCGAGTGCGCCATGGCGATAGTCTGCCAGTCGGCCGGGCGTTACGGGGCCAAGCTAGAGGTACAACGGTGCTTGCAGGCAGGCGTTTCGCGCCATGCGGGCCCGGCAGGCAGACCGTCACCGCGCCCGGGCAGGCCTTGGCTCAGCAGCAAACGCCCGCTTCGGGAAACGTTTCCATACCCATGCGCTGATGCCAGCGATGAAAGGCCTCGATCAGGTCGGGATAGAGCTCGAGGGCATAGTAGTCGGCGGGCCCGGGAATACCCAGGGCCTCGAGAAACAACAGCGCCACCAGCACGTCTTCTTCCGAACGCGCTTCGCGGGCGATGCCGGCACGCCAGGGCGCCATGAACAGTTCGTCGTGATAATCGGAAAAACGTTGCCAGAGGCTCTTGTCGGTCATGGCTGTCGCTGCGTGTCTGCGGTAGGGCGAGCCGGCGAAGGCTGTTGCACCCTTGCCAGCACGGCGGCCATCACGCTCTGCGTATCGGGCAGGCGGCCCGAATAGAGCGTATTGCCGTCCACGACCACGGCCACCGGCGCGCCCGCCCGGGCCACGGCCCGCAGCGCGGTGAATACGCCCGCGCCATGGGCACGGGCGGCCCGCCAGACCGCAGGGTAGAGCCAGACGAGATTCCGCGGGTCGACCACGGTCAGTTCCAGATCCGGCACGGCGGCGGCCAGCGCCCGATAGATCTCGCCGACCTGTTCCATGCGTGCCCGGCTGTGGCTGAAATCGGCGGCGCCGCCGAGCGCCGTATGGCGTTCGCCCAGCCGGCCACAGCAACCCGAGCCGCTATGCTGGGCATCCTGTTCGCGCACCAGAATCACCTGGTGCACGCGCCCGCCCGCCAGCCTGCCGCGCACGGCAGGGTCGACGACGGACGCCGAACTCACGATTCCTCGGCAGCCGCGCTCGGGTTGCGACGTTCACGGTTGAACGCCGTGAACGCTTCTACCACCAGCCAGGCCGCGAGCACGAAGATCGCGGCATCCATCACCAGCAGCAGCCAGTCGCCCTTGGCAAAGAAGTCGCCCAGGTTGAGCAGCAGCGCCCAGGTGGTCATGAACAGCAGGAACACCAGCGGAATCAGGGCTGCCAGCGGGTTGCGATTGCGGGCCAGCAGCCATACGCCGATGATCGACAGCGCGAGCCCGGCGGTGAGCTGGTTGGTGGTACCGAACAGCGTCCACAGACGGCCGAAGGCAAAACCCTTGCCGCCGGAACTGTCGCCGCCGGGCAGCAGTGCCAACCCCAGCGGAATCAGCACGGCGAGCGTGGTAAGCAGATTGACCCGGCCCACCAGCGCCTTGACCCCGGCCAGCTCTGCGATCTCTTCCAGGATATAGCGCTGCAGGCGCACCCCGGTATCCATGGTGGTGCCGGCGAAGGTGATGACCACCACCGCCGCGAACGTCGCGCCCAGCGTTGCCGGGATGCCGAGGTTGCTCAGAAAGTGGCCGGTGCCGGTCACGAAATGGCCGAGCGCGCCGCCGGAGGCCGCGCCGAAATCAGCGTACGCGGCGTTCCAGTCGCCGGCGGCGCCGAGGCCCGCGGTACAGGCCAGAATCGCGGCCAGCGCCAGTGCGCCTTCGCCCAGCGCGCCGCCGTAGCCGACGAAACGCGCCTCGGTTTCGTTACCCAGCTGTTTCGAGGTGGTCCCGGACGCGACCAGGCTGTGGAAGCCGGAAATCGCCCCGCAGGCCACGGTGATGAACAGATAGGGGAACCAGTGCGGCGAATTCGGCGCGACTTCATTGACCGCCGGCGCGCTGATCGTATCCCAGCCGATGAGTACACCGAGAAAGATCACCACCAGCGCGACGATCAGCTGCTGGCCGTTGATGTAATCGCGCGGCTGCAGCAGCACCCACACCGGCAGCCGTGAGGCAATCCAGGTATAGGCAAAGATCAGGATGATCCAGGTCGTGCGCACCGACAGCCCGACCGCCTCGGCCAGCCCGTCGACGTAGATCGGATAGGCCTGGCCGACCGGGATTGCGGCATAGAGCAGCAACAGCCCCAGGATCGACGGGATGACGATCGATCGGCCCATGCGATAGGCCCACTGGCCGATGAACACGGCGATCGGGATCACGATCAGCGCCGGTACCACCGCGCCCGGATTCTTTTCGAACAGAATCGCCATGACCACGCCGAACACCGCGTTCACGAGCGTGAGCAAGAAGAAGATGATGAGCAGAAACAGCGTACTCGCGCGCGCCGATACCACCTTGCCGGACAGGGTGCCGATATTCTGGCCGCGGTTGCGCGCGGAGACGACGATAGAGCCGAAGTCGTGCACGCCGGCCGCGAAGATCGTGCCCAGAATCACCCAGGTGAGTGCCGGCAGCCAGCCCCAGTAGACCGCAATCGCCGGGCCTACGATCGGCGCCGCACCCGCTACCGAGGTGAAGTGATGGCCAAGCAGTACGTGCTTGTGCGTGGGAACGAAGTCCACGCCGTCGCGCATGGCATGCGCCGGGGTGACGAAGTTCGGATCGAGCCGATAGACCTTTTCTGCCAGATAGCGCGAGTAGAACTTGTAGGCGAAATAGAACGCCACCAGCGTGATCACGATTAGAAGAAAGGCCGGCATATCGTCTCCTCACGCTTTCGCGCCCCGCGTTCGGGCGCTGTACAGTCGGCAAATGCTAGCAACGCGCCCGACCTCGACGATAGTCGACTATCGTCGGTCGTTATTGCCCTGATGTGTCAAAGGCCGAGCGGATATCGCCCGTCTCACCCGCCGCAGGCGACGCAGCTCGGGTCGGCCGGAACCTGCAGGCTGTGCCAGCGCTGGGTGCGGGCATCCAAAGTCAGCAGCCGCGCGGAGAGCGTATCCGCCATGCCGACGATAAGCTTGATGGCCTCCAGCGCCTGCAGGGTGCCCACCAGACCGGGCACCACGCCAAGCACGCCGGCTTCGGCACAGGTCGGCGCGGCCCCGGCCGGCGGCGCGCTGGCGAACAGGCAGCGATAGCAGGGCTGGCCGCCGGCCGGGAATACCCCGACCTGGCCGGAAAAGCGCTCCACCGCGCCATACACCAGCGCAATGTTCGCCGCCACGCAGGCGTCGTTGATGGCATAGCGCGCGCTGAAGTTATCGCTGCCGTCGACCACCAGATCGTAGCCGGCCACCAGCTCGGCCGCGTTATCTGCGCTCACCCGCGTTTCGATCGGCTCGATATCGATGCTCGGGTTGAGCGCGCTCAGGCTGGCCATGGCCGAACGCACCTTGGGCTGGCCGACGCTGGCATCGCGATGCAGGATCTGACGATGCAGGTTGGAACGATCGACCACGTCGTGATCGACGATGCCGATATGCCCCACCCCGGCCGCGGCCAGATAATAGGCCGCCGGCGAACCCAGCCCGCCCGCGCCGATGATCAGCACGCGCGCATCGCGCAGCTTTGTTTGCCCTGCCTCACCGACTTCCGGCAGCGTGAGCTGGCGCGCATAGCGGGCCCGATCGGCGTTATCCAGCATCGCCGGCGTTTCGAACGCCAGCCCGGCGTCTTTCCAGGCATCGAAGCCGCCCTCGACCGAGCGTACGTCGCCATAGCCCAGTCGCGTCAGTTGATCGGCAGCCAACAGCGAACGCGAGCCCGAGGCACACAGCAGCAGAATCGTATGGTTCGGATCACCGACCTGCTGTTCGAGACGCATTTCCAGAAAACCACGGCCCAGCGGCTTCGCCCCGACCGGCGTGCCCTGGGCGATTTCGTCAGCCTCGCGAATATCCACCAGCAGCGCACCGTCTCGCGCCAGCTCGGCCGCGCGTTCGGCGCTGACCGGCGGGATACGCTCACGCAGCGCTGCAAGCTCGTCTTTAAGGCTCATGGCGTTCGTCCAGGTCGTCGTTGTCGTCGCGATCATCTTCGATCGCTTCATCCAGGTCGGCTGCGGCGCCCAGCTCGGCTTGGCGCGTCCAGCCCGCACCGATCGACTTGCTGGTATTCGCGCCCATCTTTTTCAACTGTTCGCTACGCCGCACGATATTGCCGCGCCCGCTGACCAGCTTGTTGCGCGCGCCGTCGAAGGCCTTGTTGGCGGTATCCATGGCGCGACCGAGCTTGTCGAGATCGTCCACGAATCCCACGAACTTGTCGTAGAGCGCGCCGGCTTTATTGGCGATCTCGGCCGCGTTTTCTTCCTGCTGCTGAAGCTTCCACAGATTGGCGATCGCCCGCAGCATGGGCATGAGCGTGGTCGGCGACACCAGCGCGATGTTGGCGTCCAGGGCCTCGCGCTGCAGATCGAAATCGCCGCGTAACGCCTCGACATAGGCTGCTTCCGAGGGGATGAACATGAACACGTAGTCGAGCGTTTCGATACGGTCGATGTTCTGATAGTTCTTCGCCGACAAACCTTTCAGATGACGGCGCACTGAAGCCACATGATCGGCCAGCGCGGCACGGCGCGTGGCCTCGTCCTCGGCCTCGTGTACGCGCAGATAGGCGGTCAACGACACCTTGGCGTCGACGACGATGCTGCGCTGTTCGGGTAGATGCACGACCGCATCCGGCAGCTGGCGATTGCCGTCCTCGGTCGTGGCGGCGAACTGGGTTTCGTACTGCACGCCTTTTTCCAGTCCCGAACGCTCGAGCACGGTTTCCAGAATCATCTCGCCCCAGTTGCCCTGGGTCTTGGATTCGCCGCGCAGCGCATTGGCGAGATTGGTCGCATCCTCGGCAATGGCCTTGTTCGACTGCTCCAGAAGCCGCACCTGCTCGGCCAGCGCCGAGCGCTGGCGATTTTCCTGGTCGTAGGCTTCGCGCACCTGTTTTTCGAAGCGGCCGATATGCTCGCGCAGCGGATTGATCAACGGTTCGAGGCTGGCCTTGTTCTGCTCGGTAAAGGCCCGGCTTTTTTCTTCCAGAATCTCCTGCGACAACGTCTTGAACTGGTGGGTCAGTGCTTCGCGTGCTTCTGTCAGCGTCTTGAGCTTGTCCTCGGCATGGCGCCGTTCGCCGTCCAGCCGGGTTTCCAGCCGTGCGTTTTCGGCGCGTGCATCATCGAGCGCGGCGCGGGTCTCGGCCAGTTCGGCTGCCCGGCTATCGGCTTCGCGCTGCGCGCTGGCCCGGTCGGCGACCAGCTGGGCCTGTTTCGAACGCGCCCAGAGCCACACGAACACGCCGCCCAGCAGCGCGCCGGCCAACAGGGCACAGCCAAGATATAGGGTGCTATCGGATGTCATCGTGGAGGGGATGATCTTCGCGGTTCCAAAACTAAAGACGCCAGTCTAAACCCGCAGCGTCGATCGCCGCGCTGCTGCCCAACAGGGGCGCCCGCCAGGGCGTACAATACGCGCCTCGATTTCCCAGCTCGCGATATGGTCGCGCCCATGATCCTGCAACTGCGCAACCTGCGTCTGGCCTACGGCACCCATCCCCTGCTCGACGATGCCGAACTGAGCATCGATCGCGGCGAACGCGTGGCGCTGGTCGGGCGCAACGGCACCGGCAAGTCCACGCTCATGCGGATCGTTTCGCAGGAGATCGAGCCGGACGAGGTCATTCGCGAGCAGAAGCCGGATCTGCGTATCGCACGGCTCGAACAGGAGGTGCCGGCCGGTACCGCGGGGGCCGTGTTCGACGTGGTCGCCGGCGGCCTGGGCGATGTCGGTGCGGCGCTGGCCCGCTTTCACGAGCTGACCGCGCGCCTGTCGGCCGGCGAGGACGTGATGGACGCCTTCTCCAAGGCCCAGGCTCGGGTCGAGGCCATGGACGGCTGGACGCTCGCGCCCCAGGTCGAATCTACCCTATCGCGCCTCAATCTGGACGCCGACTGGCAGTTCGAAGCCCTGTCGGGCGGCCAGAAACGGCGCGTGCTGCTGGCCCGCGCGCTGGTACAGGAGCCCGACCTGCTGCTGCTCGACGAGCCCACCAACCATCTGGATATCAGCGCTATCGCCCAGCTCGAGGAGATGCTGCTGGCCTGGAACGGCGCGCTGTTGTTCATTACCCATGACCGCGCGTTTTTGAAGAACCTGGCTACCCGCATCATTGACCTGGATCGCGGCAAGCTCACCTCCTGGCCCGGCAACTACGACAGCTTCATCGAGGGCAAGGAAAAGATGCTGGCCGACGAAGAGAAGGCCAACGCCTTGTTCGACAAGCGCCTTGCCCAGGAAGAAGTCTGGATTCGCCAGGGCATCAAGGCCCGGCGTACCCGTAACGAAGGCCGTGTTCGTGCCTTGAAGGCCATGCGCGCCGAGCGTGCCGAACGTCGTGAACGCGGCGGCACCGCCAACATCGTCACCCAGGACGCCGCGCGTTCGGGCAAGCATGTGATCGTGGCCGAAAACCTGGCCTACACCTGGCGCGACGCCGGCAACGAAAAACCGATCGTTAACAATCTGTCGACGGTGATCCAGCGCGGCGACAAGGTCGGCATCATCGGCCCCAACGGCTGCGGCAAGACCACGCTCATCAACCTGCTGCTCGGCCGTATCGAGCCCGATGCCGGCACCATCAAGCTGGGCACCAATCTCGATATCGCCCATTTCGACCAGCATCGCGCCGCGCTCGACGACTCCATCAGCGTGCTCGATAACGTGGCGCAGGGACGCTCCTCGATCACCATCAACGGCCAGGACCGGCACGTGATGAGTTATCTGCAGGACTTTCTGTTCTCGCCCAAGCGCGCGCGCAGCCCCACGCACGTACTCTCCGGCGGTGAACGTAACCGGCTGCTGCTGGCCAAGCTGTTCACCCGCCCGGCCAATCTGCTGATCATGGACGAGCCCACCAACGATCTCGACGTGGAAACCCTGGAGCTGCTCGAAGAACGGCTGATGAGCTACGAAGGCACCCTGCTGCTCGTTTCGCATGATCGTGCCTTTTTGGACAACGTGGTCACCAGCAGCCTCGTGTTCGAAGGCAATGGCGAGGTCAACGACTATGTCGGCGGGTATACCGACTGGCTACGCCAGCGCCCGCGCGCGGGCGAGCCCGCGCCAGCAGCCAACAAGAAGGCCAAACCCGCCGCCCAGGCTGCCCCGCCCGCACCCAAGCCCAAGCCGGCCAATCCGCTGAGCAGCGCCGAGCGCAAGGAGCTGCGCGCCCTGCCGGACACGATCGAAAAGCTGGAAACGAAAATCGAAGGCTTCGAAGCCGAGTTCGGTGAAGCCGGCTTCTACGATCGCCCGGCCGACGAGATCAAACGCAAGACCGAAGCGCTGGGCAAGGCGCAGAGCGATCTGGAAAACGCCCTGGAGCGGTGGGAAGCTTTGGAGGCACGCCAGGGCTGATTCGCGGGCAGCCATTTCCGGCGTTTGTTCAGCAACCACTGGAATGGCTCAGCCTGAGCGTTTCTCCCGCACTCTCGTAGTGGCTTCGAAACATGGGCCTCAGGAAAGCCCGTGGTTTCGAGCCCAGCCTGAGAGATCTTCAAGACAGGCCGGCATTCGGCCCGCCTGCTGTCAGGCGGCATCAACCGGCCGCGCCGAGGCCAGCCCTTCCCGGCCGCTGGGCACTCCGAAGCGCTGACGCAGTCGGGCCGCTTCGTCGAGCACGGCATCCTTGGCCGCCACTTCGAGCATTTCGCGTTCACGATCCATACGCCGTATCTCGGCACGCGGCCAGGCATCGCGTGCTTCACCGCGCGGCATGTTGGACGTGGACAGAAACAGGCTGTAGATCGCCGGATAATCGGCCTGGGCACCACCCGGCGCGTGGTAGTGGTCAAGCAGTACCTTGAGCCGTATCGCGCCTTCGGAGAGATTCAGCTCGCCGGTGAGCAGGCTGTCGGCAATGATGGCCATGCTGTGTTCCAGGTCGGCCTCGGTTTCGGCGAGAACCGCCGCGTTGTGGGTTTCGCGCTCTTTTTGCTGATTGAGCACGCGCCACCACAGCCAGCCGGCATAGCCGGCGAGTGCCACCACCACGACGACCGCAAGCGCGGCGAGCCAGCCCATCACCGCCTAGCGCTGCTTGCGAGCGTTGCCGACCGTACCGGGACGCAGTGCGTACTGCTCGGTGATATCGATCGTCGCCAGGCCAGAGCGATTGTTCGGCCGGTAGAGCACGATCTGAATCGCGCGATCCGGATAGCTGAAGTACACGCGCGAGGTACTGGCGTCGCCGCTGACACCGGTATCGGTGCGAACTGCAGGCGTATCGCCCTGGTTGGGCGCACGTGCGAAGGTGGCGATCAGATTCTCGATGGCCTGTTCGCCGTCTTCGCTTCGAAACGAGCCGAGATTGCGCGACACGCGGGTGAGCCGATCATCGCGAATGGTCAGCGTACCCACCGGTTTGCCGTAGGTGTCGCGGCCGACGATCACGGGGCCCTGCTTGGGAAAGAGCATGTACTGGCCGTCGGCCTGGGCCGGCACCGTATTGAAATGGGCATTGGCGATGGCCAGCGTATCCGCACGCGAGGCGCCAAGTTCCAGACTGGTGCCGCCGATCGAGACCGTCTGGGCCGAAGCCAGCGGCGCAATACAAAGCGCCAGCAAACCAAGCGCCGCACAAGTCCAAAGATGTCGTGCCATGTTCGTTCTACCTCGTTGTTGCTCGAACCCACTCGTGCATCTAACACGCACTATGCCTGCAACGTGGCCAACGAGCGAGGCCCGCGGATGCGGGCCTCGTGTACAGCGGGGTCGTATGTCGTTCATACCAACCGACTTGCGGCCGGTACGACAGGCCCTATGCGGCCGCGCCCTTGGATACCGCCAGCAGCATCTGGTTCATCCGGCGCACGAAAGTGGCCGGGTCGTCCAGTTCGCCGCCTTCGGCCAGCACGGCCTGTTCGAACAGCAGCTGCGAAAAGGCATCGAACTCGTCTTCGCCCTGCTCGCTGGCCAACTTCTCGACCAGCGGGTGCGTCGGGTTGATTTCCAGATGCGGCGCGGTATTGGGCATTTCCTGACCGGCTTCCTTGAGAATCCGTTCCAGATGCGCCGAAATACCGTGCTCGTCAGCCACCAGGCAGGCGGGCGAATCGGTCAGACGATGGGTCACGCGCACTTCGTTGACGCGTTCGCCCAGCGCCTTCTTGACGCGCTCGACCAGGTCCTTGGATTCCTCTTCGAGCTTGGCCTGCTCGGCCTTTTCTTCCTCGGTCTCGGCATCGCCGAGATCGAGCGCACCCTTGGCAACCGACTGGAAGGTCTTGCCTTCGTATTCGGTCATATGGGCCATGACCCATTCATCGACGCGGTCGGTGAGCAGCAGCACCTCGATATCCTTCTTCTTGAAGATTTCGAGATGCGGGCTGTGCTTGGCCTCGGCCAGCGTGTCCGCGGTGATGTAGTAGATCTTGTCCTGGCCTTCGGCCATGCGGGCAATGTACTCGTCCAGCGCTACGCCCGGATCCGCGCTTTCGTCGCGGGTGGTCTTGAAGCGCAGCAGCTTGGCGATCTTGGCCTGGTTTTCGTGGTCTTCGACGATGCCTTCTTTCAGCACCTGGCCGAATTCGTTCCAGAACGTCTTGTACTTCTCGGGCTCTTCGTCGTCCCTGGCCATCGACTCGAGCAGGCCGAGCACCTTCTTCACCGAGCCGGCCCGAATCTTGTCCAGCAGCTGGTTGTTTTGCAGGATTTCTCGGGAGACGTTCAACGGCAGGTCATTGGAATCGATGACGCCCTTCACGAAGCGCATATAGCGCGGCATGAGCTTCTCGGCATCGTCCATGATGAATACGCGCTGCACATACAGCTTCACGCCGTGCGCCTTGCCGTTCGGGTCGAACAGGTCATAGGGCGCGCGCTTGGGAATATAGAGCAGGTTGGTATATTCCTGGCTGCCTTCGACCTTGTTGTGGGTCCAGGTCAGCGGGTCTTCGTAGTCGTGGCAGGTGTGTTTGTAGAACTCGGCATAGTCTTCGGCCGAGATTTCGGACTTGGGCTGCGTCCAAAGCGGCGCACCGCGGTTGACCTGTTCCCAACCGGCTTCCTTGCCCTCTTTCTCGTCTTCCTCGGACAGTTGCTCGCGCATCATGATCGGAAAGGCGATATGGTCCGAATAGGTGCGCACGAGATGGCGTAGACGCCAGTCGTCGAGGAACTCGTCCTCGCCTTCGCGCAGATGCAGCGTGACTTCGGTACCGCGTTTTTCCTTGGGAACGGCTTCCAGCGTGTATTCGCCGCCGCCGTCCGAAGTCCAGCGCACGCCTTCGGATTCGCCGCCGTGGCGGGTATCCACCACGACCTTCTCGGCGACGATGAAGGCCGAATAGAAACCGACACCGAACTGGCCGATCAGATGCGCGTCTTTTTTCTCATCGCCGGACAGCGAATCCAGGAACGCACGCGTGCCGGACTTGGCGATGGTGCCCAAACGGTCGATGACCTGCTCGCGGGTCATGCCGATGCCGCTGTCACCGATGGTGACGGTACGGGCGTCCTTGTCGTAGTCGATCCAGATCTTGAGTTCGGGATCGTTTTCGAACAGGGCATCGTTCTTCAGGCCCTCGAAGCGCAGCGTATCCAGCGCGTCGGAGGCGTTGGAGATCAGCTCGCGGGCGAAGACCTCCTTGTTCGAATACATCGAATGGATCATCAGCTGCAGCAGCTGCTTGACCTCGGCCTGAAAGCCACGGGTTTCGGTGTTCTGGTTTTCGCTCATGGCGGTATTGATTAGTTGTTGAACGGTGTATGGGCGGCGATCACTCGACAAACTATCGCCTTGATAGCCTTGAGTGTGGCCCGTCAACGCCATTTTCAAGCGCTACGTGCTGCACAGCGGCATTCGGCGCTTGCACTCACGGGCCCGTGTCCGGATGATGCGCGCTCCCAGTTTTCAGCCGGCGTGCCCATGGCCTATACCGAAGACACCCCCATGAACAGCCTGCTGGCCGGCATGGCGAGCGTGGACGCCGAGGCCTGCCAGGAGTTCGCCCGGCGCCAGCACGCGGCCGGCCACGGCGCGGACCTGCAAACCGCGGCCCGGCTACTGCACGATCAGGCGTTTGCCGCCCAGCTCGATCGACCGGCCGAACTCGTGGCCTGGAAATATCCGGAGCGCTTCGAGCCGCTGGATCAGACCCTGCTCACCACGACGCTGCAGGCGGCCTCCGATAACGAGCGCGAGCGGGTGCACGGCCTGATCGCCGAACTCGACTTTGCCGATATCACCGCGCTGTCGAGCATCGCCAACCATCTGGCGCGCGCCTGCGAGCAATTCGGCCGCTTTGGCGCCTATCGGCCCGATCCGCAGCAGTCGCTGTTCTAGGACCTCATGCAACTCGACCTGCTCGTATTGCGCTGCCAGCAACTGGAAACGAGCCGTCAGTTCTACGAAAGCCTCGGCTTTCGCTTCGTCGCGGAAAAACACGGCACCGGGCCGCTTCACTATGCCGCCGAGGACGCTGGTTTCGTATTCGAGCTATACCCGGCGGCGGCGAACGAAGCACTCGGCAACACCCGCCTGGGCTTTAGGGTAAAACACGTACCGCAATCGCTAGCGCAGGCGCCGGAAACCACCACGCGCGAATTCGATGGCACACGGATTTATATCGTGCGCGATCCGGATGGCCGCAAGGTCGAGCTGCGTGAACCGGCGTCGTAGGGCGACGCTTGTCGATTTCGACTAAGCCGGCACCCCATGCCGATATCCAGGGGCGCGACAGCTACGCCGCGCCCCGCATGCGTACGCCTCAGCCCATCGTCAACACCACGCGAAAACGCGCTTCGTTGCTGATCATGCGGGCATAGGCTTCGTTGACGTCGGCCAGCGGATAGGTCTCGATCCGGGTTTCGATATCGCGCAGCGCCGAAAAACCCAGCGTGTCCTGGGAATCCTGGGGTGCGCCGCTCGGATGCCCGGCCACGCTGCGCCGTGCCATGAGCAGCTGGAACGGGGATACCTCGATCGGCTCGGGCGAAGCCCCCACCACCAGCAGCTGGCCGTTCACGCCCAGCCCGTCGATAACCGAACTCATCAGCTTGGGGTTCGGCGCAGTGGCCAGAATCACCCGCGCGCCGCCAAGCGCCTGCAGTGCCTCGGCGGCGTCCTGTGCTTCGGTATCGATATAGGTATCCGCGCCGAGGTCGAGCGCCAGCTCCTTTTTGTCGGTTCCACGCGACAGGGCGACGGTATGAAAGCCCATCGCATAGGCATATTGAACGGCCAGATGCCCGAGCCCGCCCACGCCGAGCACCGCCACCACGTCGCCGGGCTGCGCGCCCGAGTTGCGTAGCGCATTGTAGGTGGTCACCCCGGCACACAGCAGCGGTGCGGCCGCGACCGAGGACAGGGCATCGGGGATGGCAACCAGCGCCTCGGCCGGCGCGATCATGTATTCCGCGTAGCCGCCGTCGTAGGAAATGCCGCAGATCTGCTGATGGGCACAGGTCACGAAATCGCCGCGCCGGCAGGAGTCACAGGCAAAACAATGTCCACCATGCCAGCCCACGCCCACGCGCTGGCCCACCTGCCAGTGGTCGACATCGTCGCCGACCGCGTCGATCACCCCGGCGACTTCGTGGCCGGGCACGCGTGGATAATCGAGCCCCGGAAAACCGCCTTCCTTGACGAACGCATCGGAATGACAAATCCCGCAGGCTTCGATACGAACCCGAACCTGGGCCTCGCCCGGATCGGGAATATGCCGATCGACCAGTTGGAAGTCGCCGCCCGCCGCATTGATCTGAGCCACCTTCATTTGCGCCATGTCACCCAGCTCCTGAGTTTTGGTTGAACGCTTTCGACCATACCACCCCGCGCGACGAGCGCACCGCCGGGCGCCGTCCGAAATACAGTGCTTGCCTCCAATCCGAGGGCGTCGCACTATCTCGCCATGTCGATACGTCAAATCAGTGCCGTCACGCTGTTCGTGACGGACATGGCACGCAGCTGTGCCTTTTATCGGGGGCTGGGGTTCGAGCTGAAATTCGGCGGCGAGGAGGCGGGTTTTTCCAGCTTTCATGCTGGCGAGAGCTTTCTTAACCTCAGCGCGGGGGACAAGGCACGGCCGGGCGGCGGCCTGACGATATTTTATGTCGACGACGTCGATACCCAGTACGAACGGGCGCTCGCGGCAGGACTCAAGCCGGATTTCGAGCCGGCCGATGCGCCCTGGGACGAACGCTATTTCCATATCCACGACCCGGACGGCTATACGCTGTCGTTCGCCACGCCGCTGGCCGAGTACCGACGCCACAAGCGGCGGCTGCGTGAATGCGTGGGCATCGATGGCTGTCCGGGCGGCTGGATCGCGGTGTCGCACGAAGGTGCCTTCGTCGATCGCGATCTGGCCAACCTGCTCAACCGCCTGGCTCCGGCCGTGGTCGCGATCGACATGCCCATCGGCCTGGCCGACGAACAACAGACCCGCGGCTGCGACCATGCCGCGCGCCAGCTATTGGCCGGCCGGCGCGCGACCAGCGTGTTTCCAACCCCGGTACGCGCGGCGTTGCTCGGCCGCGATCACGGCGAGGCCAGCGCCATCAACGCCGAATACTGTGGCAAGCGCCTGTCGGCCCAGACCTACAACCTGCTGCCCAAGATTCGCGAACTCGACGACCTGCTGCGCCGTTCGGCCTACTGGCAGGCGCGTCTGTACGAAACCCATCCCGAAGTCAGCTTTGCGGCCATGAACGGCGGCGAGGCGCTTGCCGACCCCAAGCGCAGCAGCACCGGCCACCTCCAGCGACGCGAACTCATCGCCGCCCACTTCGGCCGCGATGCCTTTGCCAACGCTCGCGCCCTGGTGTCGAAGCAGCAGGCCGGCGACGACGATATCGCCGATGCCTTTGCCTGCCTGTTCACCGCCGAGCGTATTGCCAACGACGAGGCCGTCACGCTGCCCGAAGCGCCGGAATACGACAGCGAGGATCTGCCGATGCGTATCGTCTATTGAACGCGCCGGCGCCATCAGTCCGCCAACGCACGCCAAACGAACGCATGCCCGGTATGAACCGTAGGCCGTAGGTGGATTAGCGAAGCGTAATCCAACATGGAACGCGGCAGCCAAGCCGCGTCTCGTCCCTCGGCTGCTAACACCCCCTCGGCAGTTCTTGTTGGCTTACGGCCTTCGGCCTAAGCCAACCTACGCGCCCGGGCCAAGCGCGGCGGCACCGGCCCCCGCAAACCGCTTCAGCCGCCGCCGAACAGCTGCCCGACGATACGAAAACCGGCGATATAAGTGCCCGCCGCCGAGCCGATGGTGGAGAACACGAACACCAGCAGCGTGCGCGACACGCGGTTCTTCCACCAGCCGGTGGCTTTCGTCACGTCGCTTTTCAACGTGGAGAAATCGCCCACCCGCGGCTTGCGCAGCCACAGCTCGGCGGCCGCCGTGACCATGCCGGCCCCAATGGTGGGGTTGAGCGAGGTCAGCGGCGCCGCGATAAAGGCGGTGACCACCGTCAACGGATGCGCAAGCGCCGCGGCTGCACCCAGCGCGGACAGCGCGCCGTTGATGATCACCCATTCGATCACCATCTGCTGGCCCAGGCCCGCGCTGCGCGAAAACCCGATCGCGAAGCCGGTGAACACCAGCGCGACCACGACCCAGGGAATCCATTTCACCCAGCGCGCGCCGGGCGGCACGCGATCGAGCTCGGCGACCACGGCGTTCGGATCGTCCATGCCGTTTTCGAGATAGTGCGCCAGGCCTTTCAAGTGGCCGGCGCCGACCACCACCAGCGTGTGCCGCGCCGGTGCCAGCCTGAGCAGCTGGGCGGCCATATAGCGGTCGCGCTCGTCGATGAGCGTTTCGTGCATGGTGGCGGATTCGGCGGCGAACTCGTTGAAGGTCGATTCGAGCATGTCGCCTTCCTTGAGCCGCTCGATATCGGATTCCTCGATCTTTTCGCGCGACAACAGGCTGGCGAACAACGCGCCCAGCGTGCTCATGCGCTGCCACCAGGGAATACGCCGATAGACCCGTTTCAGGGTGATACCGATATTGCGATCGACCAGTTCGAGGGGCAGATCGGCCGCCGCACAGCTATTGATCGCGGCGCGCATTTCCGCCCCCGGCTCGATGCCGAACTGGTCGGCCAGACGCTGCTGATAGGCGCCCAGCGCGAGATTGGCCGCCACCATGCCGGCCTTGCCCTGGCGCAGTACCTGGAACAAATCCATCTGCTCGAGTTCGCCGGCGCGGGTGAGCGCGGCATGGCGAGCGTCGCAGAGTTCGATGGCGACGCTGTCGTAGTCGCCGGATTCGATTTCGTGCTGCACTTCTTCGGCGCTGGCGCGCGAGACGTGGGCGGTGCCCAGCAGCGTGTATCGGTGCTCGCCGCGCATGACCACGCGCCGTGGGCCGCCGCTGTGCGCATTGGCCGCGCTGTCGATTTCCGTCATATCTGACCTTGTCGGCGCTCTCGGGCGCGCGCATGCCACCGCCTCATGTGGGCGGTGCCACTAGAAGTTGTTCGGATTGCCCTCGACGAGCGTGCCCTTGCCTTCGACTTCGCCCTGGCGATGCCATTCCAGCGCGCGGCCGTCGATGGCCACCCGGTAGCAGTCGATCTGCGGCGACTCGTCGTAGTCGAAGCACATCTGGTCGTCTTCGATCGTCCAGCGTGCCTGATAGCCGGGCCCGCGAATCGTGCCGTCCGGGGCATAGAACTCGGTATAGGCACTTTCGGGGGACATGGTGCCGGTTACGGTATTGCCAATCACCCGTTCGCGAATGGTATCGGCGTCGGCAAAGCCGCTCGCCGTGGCGGTTTCCGCTTTCGCGTTCGCGCTATCGGCGCTCTCGCCGTCGTCGTTGTTGCCACAGCCGCCGAGCACGAGCGCGACGGTGGCGGCGATCGCGAAGGCGGCATATCGGGTACCGCCCGAACGGGCCGATACGAAGCTCGATGTCTGCTGCACGACGATTCTCCAAAAGACGGTTTTCACGATGGTAGCGGTTTCGCGGGCGAGCGTCAGCGCAAACGCTATACAAGGCGACGGCTGCACACTATTATTGCGAATCGTTCTCAATAACAATCTTCGGCTTCGGCTTTATATCCTGGGGGATTATCTTGCGGTATTCATCTACACGCCTAACGCGTGCGCTTGGCTTCGTGTTCTTGCCGAGCCTGGGCGCCGGCCTTCTGTATAGCGGCATCACGCTGGCGCAGGACGCAACGGGCACGACCGGTAGCGAAACGCTTTCCACCATTCAGGTTCAGGGCGAATCGGAGGTGGAGACGGCAACGAGCCCTGTGGACGGGTATACCGCCAAGCGCACGCGTTCGGCCACCAAGACGGACACGTCGATCGCCGAAACGCCGCAGTCGATTTCGGTGATCGCCGCCGACCAGATCCAGGCCCAGAACGCACGCGATATTCGTCAGGTGCTGCGCTATGTATCCGGCGTGGTACCGGAACTACGCGGCAACGTCGCCAGCCGCTACGATCAGCTCACGCTGCGCGGCTTCCAGCCCGATACCTATCTCGACGGGCTCAAGCAGCTGGGCTATTTCTATACCATCCCCAAGACCGACCCCTACCTGCTTGAACGCGTCGAGGTCATCAAGGGGCCGGCATCGGTGCTTTATGGCCAGACGCCGCCGGGCGGGCTGATCAACCTGGTATCCAAGCGTCCGACCGAGGATCAGACCAACGAGTTCTATCTCGAAACCGGCAACGACAGCCGGCTGGGCGCGGGCTTCGATATCGGTGGCACGCTCGACGAAGAAGGCGATGCTCTGTACCGCGTGGTTGCCACCGGCAGCCAGCGCAACGGCCCGCAGAAGACCGTCGAGACGTCGAACTTCTCCATCGCGCCGTCGCTCACACTGCGCCTGTCGGATGCGACCGAGCTCACCCTGCTGGCCAAGTATCGCAACGATCCGGATTCCGGCTCCTACGGCGCGCTACCGTATCAGGGTACGGTCGATCCGCTCAGCAACGGCAGCAAGCTGCCGCGCGACTTCTACGACGGCGACGAGAACTTCGAAAGCTTCGATCGCAAGACGGTTCAGCTCGGCTACGAATTCTCGCACTGGTTCAACGACAGCCTGCAGTTTCGCCAGAATTTTCGGTTTCGGGATGCCGAAATCGATTACCGCAGTGTCTACGGCGCCGGGCTGAGCGATGACCAGACCACGCTCATTCGTGGCACGGCAGCCTCGCAGGAGAACGTCAACGGCATTCTCATCGACAACCAGCTGCTCGGATACGTTGATACCGGCCCGGTCAAACACACCCTGCTGGGCGGCTTCGACTATCAGAATCTGGATGCCGATCGCTACTACGGGCTTGGGCAGCCGGGCACCGCCACCGCACCGCCAACGCTGTCGCTCGACAACCCCGACTACGACCAGGTCATTCCGGAAATCGAGCGCAATCGCTTCGAATTCGATCAGGATCAGGTCGGTTTCTATCTTCAGGATCAGGCCAAGCTTGGTCGGCTGACCCTGCTCGCGGGCGGTCGTTACGACGTAATCGACACCACCGCCCTTGGCCCCGATGGCAGCAATCGCGATACGCGCACCGACCGGGCCTTCACCGGCCGTCTGGGCACGCTGTATACCTTCGACAACGGCATCGCGCCGTTCTTGAGCTATACCGAATCGTTCCAGTCACCGGCGACCAGCGGCACCCGCAACGACGTGCTGGACCCGACCGAGGGCGAGCAGTACGAGGCCGGGATAAAATTCCAGCCGCCCGGGACCAATACGCTGGTCACGCTGTCCGCGTTCGAACTCAAGCAGACGAACGTCACCGGGTCACTGCAGCCGGACGGCACCCGTTCGCAGACCGGCGAAGTCCGAGTACGTGGCCTGGAGATCGACGGCAAGGCCAGTCTTGCCAACGGCCTGGACCTGTCGCTCGCCGCAGCCTATCTGGATTCGGAAATCACCAGCGCCGAGGATGACACCCAGGGCAACGAATACCAGCGTACCCCGGACTACACGGCTTCGGTTTGGCTCGACTACACACAACCCGCCGGTGCCTGGAAAGGCGCGGGCGGCGGCATCGGCGTGCGCTATGTCGGTGAGCAACAGGTCAGCAACGACAATCAGGACCAGGTGCCCGACTATACGGTGGCCGATGCGGCCCTGCACTATGAGCTGGGCGGCCTCGATCCGGCCTACGAGGGCTGGCGTGTGGGCCTGAACATGCAGAACGTGTTCGACAAGAAGTACGTGGCCTCCTGCCTGAGCTCGAACTTCTGCTACTACGGCTACGGCCGCGAGACGACCGCCACGGTCAGCTATCGCTGGCAGTAGGCGTCGGCCATATCGGCGGATATCCGCGAAAGGCGGTCCTTCGGGGCCGCCTTTTTATTTGCGCACAACCTAATCGCCTGCTCACGGCGCTTGCACTCCCCGTTTTGTTATATAAAATGAGAATCGTTCGCATTTGCATCCAAGCGGTTGCTGATGGAACGGAGGGAAACCTTCATCTCGGTGGATTGCGCGGCCCGAATCGGGCCGCGCTCTTTTAATGACCGCCGGATGAGCAGTCATCGGTAGCGTCAGGCCGGCGTCGACCGATATTCGATTCGGGGGCCACCATCATGTATTGCTCGCTCGTCCCGCGGGACGCAGTCGTCTGCCCGTGCAGCACACGCGGCTGCAATCCGCCTGCGGTCAGCCGCCGCGCGCCCCATAGCGCGGTTCAGTCCACATGACGCCCCTTGCCCGACTACGGGCGCTCGACCCGATCTTTCAGCTGCACTGGCTGCTCGGCATCACCGCCGGCGTGGTGCTGATGCTCATCGGGGTGACCGGCGGCCTCATGTCGTTCCAGGAAGACATCCTGGAATGGATCAACGCCGACCAGGTCGCGCACTTCGAAACCGATCAGCGGCTTAGCCCGCCGGCACTGGTCGCTCGTTACGAAGCCAAACATCCCGATCACACGGTGAGCAGCCTGTTCTGGCGTCAGGATCGCCCCTACCCCGTCTTTCTGGGCTATCGCACGCCGGACACCACCGGCCGGCGCGGTGAGCGCGCCATGGTCGACCCGACCACCGCCGAGCCGATCGGCATGCTGCGCGGCCAATGGACGTTCGGGCTGATTCGCCAGCTGCATCAGCGCCTGGCCGCGGGTGCGACCGGCAAGCTCATCGTCGGCATCTCGACGATCGCACTGGTGGTGCTTTCGATCAGCGGTCTGTGGATTCGCTGGCAACGACGCCCGCGCCAGGGCTGGCGCTGGCTATGGCCGCGCGCGCTCGGCGGCAAGCTCGCCGGCGAATGGCATGCGGTGCTGGGCCTGTGGGCGTTGCTGGCTTATCTGCTGGCATCGCTGACCGGCCTGTGGTGGTCGTTCGACTGGTATCGAAACGCGGGCAAGGCGCTTTTCGAAAGCGATACGGCTGCCCGGGTCGAACTCGAGCAGCCCGCCGAGACCGTCGATATCGACCGGCTGTGGGCATCGGTCGGGCCGCGGCTCGTGGATGCAAAGTCGGTGTTCATGCGCCTGCCGGACGAGCCCCGCGCGCCTGTGGAGATCCATTACGTGCCCGGCGACGCCTTCCATCGCTACGCCGACGACGAGCTGTTCGTGCACCCGACCACCGGCGAGATTCTCGGCGCGGCCCGGTTTGCCGACGAACCCGCAGGCAACCAGCTGCTGGCCAGCCTGTATGCGCTGCATATGGGCGCGTTCTTCGGCACGCCGGGCGTGATCGTGATGATGCTCGCCAGCTTTTCCCTGCCGGTTTTCTTTATCACCGGCCTGTTGCTGTACCTGCGCCGCCGGCGCATGAAACGCCAGGTCGCCGCTCCGCCGGCCGTGCAGGCGAACGCCCCACCCGGCACGGATACGCTGCTGGTGGCATACGCCAGTCAGAGCGGGCTGGCCCAGCGCATCGCCAGCCAGACCACGGCCGCGCTGCAAGCAACCGGACGCGCGGTGCGCATGTCCGGCCTCAACGACATCCAGCCGCTCTCGCTGGCCGAGCATCGCCAGGCGCTGTTCGTGGTGAGCACGCACGGCGAAGGCGACGCGCCGGTGGCGGCCCGTGGCTTCGATCGCCGCTTCTGCAGTGCCACCCAGCCGCGCCTGGAAGCCCTCGACTATGCCCTGCTATCGCTCGGCGATAGCGATTATGGCGATAGCTACTGTGCCTTCGGCCGGCGGCTCGATCGCGCGCTGCGCGAGCACGGCGCGCGTACCCTGATCGCGCCGATCGAAGTGGACAAGGCCGATGCCGCGGCCCTGGCCGACTGGCATGCCGCGCTCGCCGGCCTGTTCGGCACGGCCCATACCGCCGTTGAACCGGCATTCGATCGCTGGCGGCTGGCCGCGCGCACCATTGCCAATCCCGGCAGCCTCGGCGGGCCGACCGCCTGCCTGCGACTCGAGCCTATCGGCGCCGGCACCCCGGACTGGCAGGCCGGCGACATTGCCGAAATCCGGCCGCGCCAGCCACAGGCCATGATCGATGCCTGGTTGCAGCGTCATGACATCGACGGCCGGATATCCGTGGTTCGGGACGGGCAAGCCTGGCCGCTGGAGCAGGCACTGGGCGATCGGCAGCTGCCGGATACCCCGCCCGACACGGGCAACGAACTACAGCACTGGTTCGACGGCCTCGCGCCTTTGGCAGCCCGCGATTACTCGATCGCCAACGTCGGCGACGGCGCAATCGAGTTGCTTGTCCGTCTGGCCCGCCACGAATACGGCACCGGCCTGGCCTCAGGCTGGCTGATCGAGCGGGCCGCAATCGGCGATGTCATCGAACTGCGCCTGCGCGCCAACCCCGGCTTTCGCGGCGACGAGAACAGTCACCAAAAGCCGGCGGTCTTCATCGGCAACGGCACCGGCATGGCGGGACTGCGCAGCCATCTGATCGCTCGCATCGGCGCCGGGCAACAGGCCAACTGGCTGTTGTTCGGCGAACGCCAGCGCGCGGTGGATTTCTATTACGGCGACGCGATCCGCGCCTGGCACCAGGCCGGTGCCCTGACCCATCTCGACGCGGTGTTCTCGCGCGACGCCGACGATGGCCGCTATGTCCAGCACGCGCTGGCCGCGCACGCCGATCGCCTGCGCGACTGGATCGACCACGGCGCCTATCTATTCGTATGCGGCAGCCATGACGGCATGGCCACCGGCGTGACGGCAACGCTCGTGAACATCCTCGGCGCCGGCCTGTTCGAACAACTCAACGACGCCGGTCGGATCCGCATGGATGTCTATTAAGAAAGTTCTGCACAACCGGCCGCGGGTCGCGTTCGCGACCTCACAGACGACGCGGCAAGGCGTACCTGAGGCGGAACCCGTTGCCGGTCGCCGGCTTTGCGCGCGCTTGGTCTTCGCCAAGGCTCGCGGGCCTACAACGAGCACGCTACGCGCCAAGCAGGCCGGCGAGACCGCGACAGGTTGTGCAGAGCTTGCTCAACAACCTGCCCATTGTCGGGCGCGCCGTAACAAACAGTTTGCATAGCCATATCGTTCACAGGGGGATTCATGCACGAGAGTAAAACCGGGCTCCGGCTTCGAAACGTCGACATTCGTATTGCCAGCGCGCTTGCCCTGGCCCTGGCGGCTTCGGCTGCCGGCGCCCAGACCACTACCACGCCGACGCCGCTTGCGCCGATCGACGTGGAGGGTGGCCGTATCAAGGGGGCCGATGCGCCAGTGGAAGGCTATGTGGCCGAGCGCAGCGCAACCGCCACCAAGACCGATATTCCGCTCATCGAATCGCCGCAGTCGGTCAGCGTGATCGGCCGCGAACAGATCGAGGACCGCGGTGCCGATACGCTGGCCGAAGCGGTCGAATACGCGCCCGGCGTGAATACCGCCAACAGCGTGAACAACGACGTCATCGACAGCAATGGTATCCAGATCCGCGGCTTTTCTGCCGCGGATGCGACCTATCGCGACGGTACGCGTCTGTTTGCGGGGTTGCCCTACGATGCCCCCATCGAGGCCTACGGCGTCGAACGTATCGAGGTGCTGCGCGGGCCGGCCTCGGTGCTCTACGGCCAGGGCCAGCCGGGCGGCATCATCAACCTGGTGACCAAACAGCCCACCGACACGCCGCTGCGCGAAATCGGGCTCGAAATGGGTACGTTCCATCACAAGCAGCTCAAGGCCGACGTCAGCGACAGGCTCGATAGCGAAGGCAAGTGGCGCTACCGCCTCACCGGACTGGTGCAGGAGTCGGGCACGCCGATCGAATATATCGACGACGACCGCGTGTATATCGCGCCGGCGTTGTCATGGACGCCGAATGCAGCCACGAAACTCACGCTGCTGGCGCGCTATCAGAAATCCCAGTCCGACTATTACTGGACCGGCTTTCCGCTGGCGGGCACCAAGCGCCCCAATCCCGCGACCGGCGAACGCATTCCCGAAGATCGCTATATCGGCCAGCCCGGTCTGGGCGGCTACGATTCCGAGGTGTACGAAGTCGGTTATCTGTTCGAGCACCTGATCAACGACCGGCTCACCTTCGAGCAGAACGTGCGCTATCGCCAGATCGATTACGACGTGGTCGACGTCTTCCGCAACTACTTCGGCGCCAGTCCCCCATTCAACGACGATCTCACCACGCTCGAACGCGATATTCGCGTGCGCTACGACGACGCCGACACCCTGACCGCCGATCAGCGTCTGATCGCCGATGTCGAGTTCGGCGGTATCGACCACAACCTGCTGGTCGGTCTCGATTACAAGAGCCTGGATTACGACAGCCGTACCTCCGGCTTTCTGCGTCTTAGCGGCCAGGCGCCGGTGCCGGATCTCGATCTCTACGATCCCGACTACACGCAGTCGTTCACCATCCCGGACGCACCCAACCAGAACGGCACCGAAGCCAGCCAGTACGGGCTCTACGTACAGGACCACATGAAGTTCGCGGACAAGTGGGCGCTCACGGTCGGCGCCCGCCAGGACTGGGTCGACGAACAATCGCTGGGCGCCGACAAGAACGACCAGGACGAACTCAGCTGGCGCGCCGGGCTGGTGTATCTGGCCGACAACGGCGTGGCGCCGTATGTCAGCTATAGCGAATCGTTCGTGCCGCAATACGGCGTGAACGAGGTCACCGGCGAGACCCTGGACCCCATCAGCGGCAAACAGTACGAGGCCGGTGTGCGCTATCGCCCCGACGGCTGGGATGCCTCCTTCGAGCTGGCCGCGTTCGAGATCACGCGTCAGAACGAAACGGTGGCCCTACCCAGCAACCCGACCGTACAGAGCCAGATCGGCGAAACCCGTTCGCGCGGCGCCGAAGCCTCGGCCCAGATCGATCTCGCCCGTGGCTTGAAGGCCATTGCCAGCTATACCTACAACGAGGTCGAAGTCGTCGAGGCCGGCGGCAGCCAGACCACCAACGGCAACCGCGTACCGGACCGCCCCGACCACCTGGCCAAGCTGTGGGTCGACTACAGCTTCCAGCAGCCTGCGCTGGACGGCCTGGGCCTGGGCGCCGGCCTGCGCTACACCAGTTCCTCGTTTGCCGATGCCGCCAACGAGGCCCGCTATCCCTCGGCCACGCTGGTGGATGCCTCGGTGCGCTACAGATTCGACGACGTCACGCTGCAGCTGTCGGGGCGCAACATCTTCGACGAGGTCAAACTCTACTGTAACGGCTCGCAGGCGACGTCTTTCTGCGACTACGGCGTACCGCGTACCGTGGTCGGCAGCCTGACCTATCGCTGGTAGCAAACAGGCCGCGCCGGCCCGCCTCGCCGCGGGCCGGCCTTAGCCACGGCGTTCGAGCTTGAAATCCAGGTTCTGGCGAACCGCCGGCCACTCGTGCGCCAGAATCGAAAAGACCACGGTATCGCGCAGAATGCCGTCATCGCTGATCTGATGGTTGCGCAACACGCCGTCCTGTTTTGCCCCCAGGCGCGCGATCGCCGCCCGCGAGACCCGATTGTGCCAATGGGTACGGAACTCGATGGCGATCGCATCGAGTGTTTCGAAGGCATGGGCGAGCATCAGCCGCTTGCATTCGGTATTGACCACGGTGCGCTGAAAGCGCTGCGCATACCAGGTATAGCCGATCTCGGCCCGACGGTTGGCCGCGTTCACGTGACAGAAACGCGTCGAGCCAATCACCGTATCGCTGGCGCGATCGCGCACGGCAAAGGCAAGACCGCCCGCCGCCCGCTCGGCGTGGGCTGTATCGATATAGCCATCCACCGCGTCGGGGGCCGGCACGAAGGTGTACCACAGCCGCCAGAGTTCGCCGTCGCGTACCGCCTCGGCCAGCGCCGGCGCATGGGCGTGTTCGAGCGGCTCCAATACCACGCGATCGCCGGTCAGAACGCCTGGCTCAATCCACTTATTCATCTCGCCCCCAATATGATTGGACTACCGACTAATAGCTCCTACATACAACAACTTACCCGGCCCTGATATCATTTTATGCCATAGATCAGCCGGTTACGCAGAGTAACGTCTCATTGACCGGTGAGACGAACCGGGTTTCCTGCCATCGCCCTGACGGGCCGTGTTCTGCGGGACCGGTGCGACAGCCGTGACGCCGGCCTGTCGATACGTCCCACCCCAACGTTTCAGCGCTTGATGAACATACGTCGATGGCTTGCCGGCGCACTCCTGATCACTGCAGTGGGCGTGGCAGCGCGTATCGTCATAACACCGCAGGAACCACAGCTGGAATTCGATCCGGCGCTGGGCGCGCAGCATTATTACCGGGTCGGCAACCGCGTGGTGGTTGACGTCGACGGACAAGAACTCGACGACACGGTAACCAGCCACGGCATCGTCAACTATCGCGTGACCGGGCGCGAGCCCCTGCGTCTGCATGCCGCGATCGACCTGCTTGATATGGCGGTCAACGACCAGCCGACGCTGTCCAGCGTCGATATGGGCGGGCGCGATCGTGAGCTGGCCGCGGCGATACGCGACGGCTTCGACATGACGCTGACAGGCAACGGCGAAATGGATATACGTCCCACCAACGCCGCGGCTTTCAAACGCCTGTCCCGGCAGTTCGACAAGCGGGCAGAAAACCCTTTCCAGCAGGCCCTGCTCGGACCGATGCCGCCGGCGGATATTCCAGCGCGCGCGGGCGCCGAGATTACGCTCGACAACTTCCAGGGTTTCGAAGGCCTGACGCTCAGCGTGGACGCGCTCGACAGCGAACACGCCTGGCTGCGTATCGACGGCGAACTCGAAGAGCTGCCAAGCGACTCACCGTTGATCCGGAACATGGCCCCGCCGGGCCAGAACATCGACGTATCCGATATCCACGTGGCCGCGCGTATGACCGTGGAACGCGAACACGGCTGGCTGACCGACATGACGCTGGTGCTACGCCTGCGTATGGCCCTCGGCGATAAAGCGGCGACCATGCGCTCGATCACCTATGCCCATCGCCGCGACAATCTCCTGGCCGGCGCGGTGGACACACCCCTGAACGCCTTTCTACGCCTGCCGCCTGATTTCATCACGGCGAGCGATCTGATGATGGCCCAGTTCAGCCCTGCTTTCCTGGCGCCACCGCTGCATGCGACGCCTGACCGCTTCGATGCACCCGACAGCGCACAGGCGCTCTCTGCATATCACGACGGCGTGATCTTGTATCTGGATGGCGGCAACGCACGCAGGCTGCCATACGGCAGCCTCGAGCTGGAAAACGCGATCGCATACGACGCCCAGGGCAAGCGCCTCGACGGGACGCTGGCCTTCGACACCATGCACTACCAGACTGAAGGGGAAGGCGAAGGCGAAGGCGGGGGCGGCTGGCTGATCAATCTCGTACCGCTGGGCTGGAACGAAAACGATCCAAGCCGGATCGCCGAGGTACACGCCGATATCGGCTTTCGCCGACGCCCGCAGGGTGAACCGGTGACGCTCAAACTCGACGATCAGCGCCGTGTCCTCGAACACGGCGATGCGCGCGCCGTGGCACAACCGCTCGCAGACCGCGACAACGCCTGGCAGGTGGCGCTTTCCACCGGCGGCGAACGATTTTACTGGCTCGACCCCGGCGCATTGCCCGAGGGTGTGACCGGCCAGGGACTGTTGCCGGAGCCGGACAGTGGTTCAACCCCGGCCGAACAGATCATGCTCGCTCGCAACGACAATCCGCGTGCCTGGAAACACAGCCTGCGTATCGAAGCGGACCAACCTTCGCTGGAACTGCCCCTGCTCGACACCGACAACGGCGATATCGTGCAAACCGAGACCGTGCGTTTCGTGCTGCCCGGCAGCGCACCGGCAGCCAGGCCGGCAAAGACGCTGCATATCGATACGCCGGTACTCGACGAGCGCGATATCTCACTCGACGCAATCGATGCCCCGGTGCCAACCGCAACAGGCGGCCTGCGCATGACGCTGCCTGTCGAGCTGGCCGAGCCCTGCGGCTTGAGCGCCTGGCCCGAGGGTCAGAATGCACCCACCCTGCTGTGGCGCCGCGTGGCGCCTGACAGCAACGCCGGGCACGACAACACAAGCACCGACTGGCAGCTCACCGATGTCCAAGGCAAGGCCGTCGACGTACGCGAGCGTGCTGTCGAGACGGTCCTGACCTGTCCCGGCACGCCGGTCTGGCATCGAGTAACGATCGAGCACGACATGCCCTGGCGGATCGACCTGAAGCGTGCGACCGGTCGCTGGCCCAATGGATCGCTGCCGGCCACCGAGTATTTCCGCCGGGTCCAGTTCCTGGACGCCGACGGCCGACCGCTGCGACCGAGGCTCAAGCGCGGCAGCGAGGAACCCGCCACGGACTGGGCACAGGAGGCGGCCGCACATAGCGTCGGCGATTACGTGGATGACAGCGGCCAGATTCGTATCTGGGGCGACGTCGCCCAGCTGTTGGCGCTCGATTACCCGGCACCCAGCGTAAAACGCCGCTGGCCGCATGCGGCCGACGGGGCCGACACCTGCGACACAGCGGCGCGCGATAACGCGGGACAGGCCGAAAACACCCCATGAAACGATCGCTCGTATTCGCCGGCATTGCATTACCGGTCATCGCCTGTGCCGGCGCTGCCGGGTGGTTCGCAAACAACGGCCTGACCGGCACGGACGCATTCGATGCGGCAGCCGGCTCGAACACGACGTACGTCGTCGGCCACCGGGTGACCGAACACCGCCTCGATACCCACAGCTTCGATCGCTGGGTGAAGGCGATCGGCGTCCTGCGCTATCGGCTGGAGGATTTCGGCGACTCGCGTCAGCTCCACGTCGAGCCGCTGCTGACGGAAATTCACGGCGACGACCAGAAAGCGATGGCTCGAATCACGTATGAGGGCGATCTGGCGCGCCGAGTCGGCGGCTTCGATATGCCCATCGAAAACGGCCGCCCAACCTTCGATCACGCAGCGGCCGCGGCGCGGACCTCGCTCGGCGACGAACTCGACGCGCCCGCGGGCAATCCGCTCGTCGCGCCCATCGTGGTGCCGACACTGCCCCGATCCATAGAGGCACGCGAGGGCGCCGAATACACCCTCGCCACCTGGCGCGGGCTCAGCGATATCCGCTTTCGCGTAGAGGCGATCGACGACGACACCCTGAGCCTGCGTATCGAATCCACTGACACCACGCGCGCGCTCGATGCCGACGTCCAGCCCGCCGATGTCCGCCTGCTTGGGCGCATGCGTATACGCCGCGCCGACGGCTGGCTGGATGCGCTCACGCTCGTACGCCGCGACGTGGTCGAACGCGACGCCGGCCCGGTTGCCATCGATCGCGTCACCCGCGCCTATCGCAAGATCGATCTGCTCAGCGGTAATGGCGACGACAAGCTGGCGCCCTTCTTCGGGGCTACGGATAGCAACCGCCGCGAGATCGAGTTCGCGCAGGCGCCGGACGACATCGCGCGCCCCGCCCCGGCCATCAGCAATCCGTCGCTGGCGGACTACGACACCGCCCTGAGCGTCGATCTTCTAGGGCTGATCCTGCATATCCGCTACAACAAAAACGAGCGTGTTCCGGCCCTGTCGCTGGGCATCCGCGACGTCACCTTCTACGACGCCGACGACAACGCCCTGGACGTGCCGGCCGTGCTCTATGCGGACTCGCCGTTTTTCGACTACGAAACCTTCGACGACGGCCAGATGTTCATCTATGTGCCGCTGGGCGGCGACCGGTCCGTGCTCGAGCGCATCGCGCGCGCCGAAGCAACGCTGATCTATCACGAACAAAAGCCGCACTATTTCACGCTGCGCCTCGACGACCAGCCGCATACGCTCGAACACGCGGGCGCGCAGCTACAGGCCACGCCCGACCCGGCGCACGCCCACCGCTGGCGGCTGCGTGCCGACAACACCGCCGATACCCGCTATTACACCAGCCGTCACGCGATCGCGCCCGGGGTGACGGGCGCTTACGACCTCGCGCTCGACGACAGCTGGCTGAGCGTTGGCGAAGCGACCCTGCTCTCGCGCGTCGACGGGCTGGGTCGAGATGTCTCCAGTATCCGCATCAACGCCGACCGCTCGCCCGTCGACTTGCCGCTGGTGCGGCTGACCAACGGCAAGCGACATGAATACCGCGTCGAATTCAAACGCAGTACATCGCCATGAAAAACACCGCTCGAATTCGTGGACGAGCATTTTCTGATCGTGGGTCTCGACCAAGCCCTTGTCTGTTTTATCCAACCGGAGTTGCGCGTGCCGCATAGAAAATTCATTTCGGCGCTGGTCGTCGTGTTAGCGCTTAACACGTTTGCAGCAGCCGCGTTCGCGGCAGATTCAGCTGTGTCTTTCGACCCCGCGCAGGGCGACCATCGCGATTATCGCGTCAACATGCGCATGCAGTTCAAGGCCGACGACGAGCCGGCCGCCTCTGCCAGCCGCTGGTTCACGCTCCAGAGCGTGATGCGCTATCGCGTCGACGCGACCGAGCCCCTGCTGCAGATCAATATCGAACCCCGCTTCATGCAGGCCGAGAACAACGACGAGGTCCTGTTCTCCAGCGCACAGCCGGAAGCGTTCGAACAAAGCGACATTCCCAGCCTGATGGGTGCCGGCTTCGATCTGACCCTAAATCGCGAAAGCGGCGAAACACGCTTGCAAGACAACGGCCGCGCCGCCCTGCGAGCGCTCGCGGACCAAGCCGAGGCGCCAATCGATCAGTTCGAGCCACAGCTGTTCGCCCCAGCGCTCGCCCAGTCGGTACCGGCTCGCCAAGGCGAACAGGTCACGATCACCGGTCTCCAGAACCTGCCAGCGTTGCGGCTGACCGTCACGCAGGTCGATAGCAACAGCGTGACCGCCACCTTCAAGCGCGCCAAAGACAGCTCGGCGCCGGCCCACGCCATGGACGGCACCGCCTACGGCACCAGCGCACGTTTTACCGACATCCACGGGCGTGTGCGTATCGATCGCGACAGCGGGTGGATCGATGCCATGACGCTGATCAGCGAACAGGCGCTGACAAAAGGCGATCGTACCGCCCGTATGCGCAGCGCCATGACCATGCAGGCTGTCGATAACCCGACCACCGGCGCGCTCTATGACAGCCTGAAGCAGTTCAAGACCAATACCCTGCTTGCCGCCATGCCCGGCACCGAGCTGCATTTGCCCGACAGCGCGGACGCCGTGCCGGAAGACCAGGCCTTCGAAGCGTCGAAGCAGCCGCTGGCCCATGTCGACAGCAATTTTCATATCGACGATGAAGACGGCGCGTTGGTGCTCACGATCCGGTATGACGAGGACACCAACGCAGGCCTCGATGAGCTGAGGCTGGATACGCTCACGCTACGCGATGCAAACGGCAAGCGGTTGGACAAGAACTTCGTGCTGGAATGGATCGGCCCCGATTTCACCGAAGGCAACACCGCTGAGGTGCGTCTTCTTCCGCTTGGATGGCAGAAAGACGACCTGAACGATATCGCCGAGGTACAGGCAACGTTCACCTACCAGCCGATCGACGCCCCGGCCGATGTGGCACTGCCGTTGCAAGACACGCCGACCCAGCTCGACGACGGCCCGGCACATGCCCGTGCCGTACCGATCGACGGCGGCTGGCGAGTAACTCTGCGGGGAAGCTATACCCACTACTACACACCCGATCACGCCGCCGTGTTCGAAGGCGATTCGGCTGTCACCAGCGATCATGCCGACAGCGGCGTGCGTCCAACGGACCAGACCCTGCTCGATCATGTCGACAATACGAACGTGTGGCGCCAGCAATTCGAACTAAAAGGCGATATCGATGCATTCGATCTCGTGCTTTTGAGGCCTCGGGCCAACACCACCACGGCCACGATCAAATTCACCCGACGCGACCCGGTGCGCTAACCGTTGTGACCCCCCCTGCCTGGAGCCCATGTGCTCGACGCCCGCCTGCACGAATCACGGGCGGGCCCAGGTCGGGCCGCAATGAAACCGAGTTCGTCGTTTCTATTATCCGGAGCTGCGCGTGTCGAATAACAAACTGATTCTGGTCCTGATTGCCGTGGTGGCCATCATCGCGGCCGTCGCAGCGGCGATCGTGTTCTCGACGCCCTCGGATATCGCCTTCGACCCGGCCGAGGGCGATACGCGTGATTATCGCGTCGGCGTGATGACACGGATTCATGCCGAAGCCGATTCGCCCACCGGCTTCAACGACGTGTCGGTGGCCATGCAGAGCGTGATGCGCTATCGGGTGGACGCCGCCGGGCCGTCGTTGAAGGTTCATGTCCAGCCGCGCTTTATCGATGTCGAAGACGACAGCGGCTATACGATGTTTTCGAGTGCCAGACCACGCGATCGGCGCGACACGCCGATGGTCGATCTCATGCGTGACGGCTTCGACCTGATCGTGAATCGCGAAAGCGGCGACACCCGACTGAGCGCAGTCAACCGCGGCGCCTGGAATGCGTTCAGAGAACAGGCCGGCGACTCGCAGATGAATCAGTTCGAACAGCAGATGGCCGCCCCGGCGCTTACCCGGAACGTACCGGCCCGCGCGGGTGAACAAATCACGGTAGACGCATTTCAGGGCATGCCCGCGCTCACGCTTACGGTCGAAACCGTCGACGACGACAGCGTCACGGCTTCCCTGACGCGCGCCAACGACAAACCCACGGCCTACACCAAGGTCGGCGGCGCTCACAGCCGCGCCAGCGCGCGCGTCATTCGGGTACACGGGCGCATGCGCCTGGATCGCGATACGGGCTGGATCGAAGCCCTGACCCTGGTCAGTGAACAACAGATCAAAAACGGCGACAAGACCGGCCGCATGCACACGACGCTGACCATGCGCGCGGTGGACAATCCGGCCCTCGGTACGGCCGGCGACGGGCTGAAGGCGTTCAGCAACACCGCGTTCAGCAGCCAGCGCCCGAACGGCATGGAACTGCCCCTGCCGCACAGCCCCGCAGCGGCCGCAAAGCGGCCGATGGTCAAAGCGGCCCGGCAGCCCTTTGCCAACGTCGACGCCAGCTTTTTTGTCGACGACGACAATATGCTGGTGCTTACGCTGGGGCACGACATCGCCAGAGACGCGCATATGAGCGTGCCCTCGCTCACCGGGCTCACCCTGCGCGACGCCGAGGGCCAGGTGCTCGATATTCCGCTGGTACTGGACTCGATCGGCCCCGACTACGACCAGGGCCGTATCAGTACGAAGGTGCGCCTGTTGCCCATGGGCTGGCAGGACGCAAAGCTGGACCGGATCGCGAACGTCGAGGCCCGGTTCGACTATGTAACGCCGGTCGAGCCCGAGCATATCGAGCTGCCGCTGGCCGATGCCCCCACCGAGCTGCACGAGGGCTCGGCCCGGGCGCGTGCCGTGCCCACCGACGACGGCTGGCGATTGATCCTGACCGGCAGCGCGAAGGCGTTCTATATCTACGACATGAGCGCGATCTACGGCAAGGACCTGTCGGCCCGGATCAGCGACCGTGCCCACGAGGGCCTGACGCCTTCGGATCGCACGCTACTCGAACGGGTCGACAGGTCGGACGCCTGGGTGCAACAGATTCGGGTGACCGGAGAGAGCGACCGCTTCGCCCTTGCGCTGTACAACAACATGCCTGCGCCGAGCTCTCACCAGGTCAACTTCACCAGCCGACGGCAACGCTACGCCAACCGCGAACTGCCGCCGCCGGAAATCCGTCAGCTGTATATCGCGCCGGTGCCGGACAAGCCGTCGCTGGCGGTCGACGCCGAACCCGAAGGCGCGGACCAGAATCGCCTGAGCCTGCGCCTGCCGATCGGCGTGGGCTCGGCCTGCGAACTGGCCGCCGACGCACCGGCACAAGAGGGCCATGCCCTGGTCTGGCGCCCGGAAGACCAGCGTGCGTCCGGTTTCGGCATCGGCCAGCCGCGCACCGGCGAACACCCCGATACCGAGCGCTGGGTACTGATGACCGACGACGGCGTACGCGCCTATTTCTACGGCATCGATATCGCTACCACGCTGCGCTGCCCCGGCCAGCCCGCCTGGCAGACCCGTGAACTCGATAGCGACCGGGACAAACCCTGGCTGGTGGATATCGACGCCGTGGTCGAAGGCGAGATCGACCCCGACATGCAGGCAGCCCGCTTTTTCGACAGTCATCGTTTTATCGATACGCGCGGCAAGCCCGTGCGCCCCATGCTCGAGCACATGACCGCGGATACCCGGCTCGACGACTGGCGTGTCGAAGGGGCCAAACACCATGTGTCGGACTATCTCGACGAGTCCGGTCGTATCCGGTTCTGGGGCAACATCGCGGCCGTGAAATCGCTGACCTTCTCCGGCGCGCCGATCGAAAAACAATGGCGCAACCATCTGAAGGGCCTGCAATGAACCGTTCGACGCTATTACGTCCACGATTCGTCTTGGTCGCCGCCTATCTGTTCGTCCAGGCCGGCAGCGCCTGGGCACAGGGTACTTTCTGGCTCAACGATGACTTCGAAGTCGTCGCCAAGGCCAAGGCCAGTCGCAAGGCCACGGTCGCCGACGAACGCGAGGGCCCGGGCTGGCCGGTGGAAATTCGTCGCATCCGCTACGACCAGCTGAATTTTCGCAGCTATAGTTCGACGCCGGATCTGGCCGATCCCGAACAAAAATGGGTCGGCGCCTATCAGCTCTACCGCTTCGCCGGCGATTACAAGCTCGCGGAAGTAGGTACCCGCAACATGGCCGGCGAGCGCCACGGCCTGGCAGTGGGCTTCGAGCGGGATGGCGATCTCAGCTACGAAACACCGTATGTAAACGGCGTCATGCAGGGCATGGGGCGCCGCTATGTCGGCGGCGAACTGCGCGATCTCACCCCGCTGGTCGATGGCAAGCGTGAAGGCTTCGAAACCAGCTACTACGACGGGCGCATCCGCAAGCTCACCGAGCTGCACGACAACAAGATCGACGGCGTGGTCGAACAGTACGGCAGCCTGCATTCACCGCAGGTACTCACACAGCGCAGCCACTATCGCAGCGGCCGGCTCGACGGCTGGGAACGGATCTGGTCGCTCGAAGGCGCGTTGTTGCAGGAAACCCACTATGTGGACGGCCGCAAGAACGGCATCCAGCGCAACTGGACGGACCAGGCCGCCGGGCATCTCGCCTCCGTATACCACTATCGCGACGGCAAGGTGCGCGGGCTTCAACAGGAATATCGCGGCGCCTATCTCGACGAAGAGCGCGTGATCGGCGACGACGGGCAGCGGCTGCGCCGGACCCTGTTCTGGCCGATCGAGGGCAACCCGCGCAAGACCGAGAACCGGATCGAAACCGACGCACAAGGGCGCACCCAGCGCGTAGACGAAACCTTTTCCAATACCGGCCACCTGGTCACGCGTCACGTCAGCTTTCGCGATGCACCGCACTACATCAAAACGCGCTTTAGCGAAGACGGCCACGTCCTTTATCGAAAAGAAGTCGTGGACGGCAAACCGAACGGCCTACAGATCGACCAGACCCTGGACGGCCACTACGAATGGCGCCGCTACGACGACAGCGGGCGCCTGCACGGTGAGCAGGCCGATTATCGCAATGACCAGGTGGTTCGCCGCTGGACGATGGACCACGGCGAACCGGTCGGCGACAGCCAGGACAGCGGTTCGGACAGCGCCGACTGACGCACCGTGCCAGTACGAGAGGTTTTTACATGATCACGCGCTTGCGCTGCGTATTGGCTGCCGCCCTGTTGGCCGGTAGCGCTGCCGCCCATGCCGACACCCGCCTGTGGTACGACGCCGAACTCAACCCGGTCGCCGACCCGGCTGCGGCCAGCTATCGCGTACGCGTCGAGGATCAACGCGACGGCATCGGCTGGCCGGCCGAACTGCGCCGTATCGAAGACGATGCCCTGCGCATGCGCGGCTATGTCGCCCGACCCGAACCGGGCGATACGGATGTCACCTGGATCGGTCATTACGAGCTCTATCGCCTGAGCGGCGAACACCGGCTCGCCGAAGTCGGCACCGCCGATGCGCAGGCCCGTTATCAGGGCCTGATGACCAACTTCGACGCCCAGGGCCGGCTCGAACGCGCCGCGCTCTATCGCGACGGCGAACTCGACGGCAAGACCCGCCGGTATGTCGACGGCGAACTCGACAGCATCACCGACTACGAAAACGGTCAGCGCGAAGGCGTACATGCCCAGTATGTCCAGGGCGCGCTGTTTCGTATCGAGGAATATCACCACGATCGCCTCGACGGGGTCGCCGAGCAATACAGCACCGGCGACCGGGCCTGGCTGGTCAGCCGGGTCGAATACCGCGACGGCCGGGCGCATGGCTGGGCACGCGAATACAGCGCCGGCCAGACCGTGGCCGAAACCCGTTTCGTGAACGGGCGCAAGGACGGCCCGCAACGCCAGTGGCACGATCAGGAAAAGAACCTGCTCAGCGAGATCGTGCACTACCGCGACGGCAAACAGATCAGCAATGACGTGGTCACTCGCTACAACGTGAACGACCAGGTCACCGCTCAGATCGTGCTCGATCGCGACGGCCAGTTACGGGCCACGACCCATTACAACACCGCCACCGGTCAGCCGAAAACCCGGGTCCGCCATGTCCGCGATACCCATACCGATACCCCGAAGGAAATTCACGAGTATTTCGACCGCTACGGCTATGTCGAAGTCCGCCGCATCACATTCCCTGGCCAGGCCCACGAAATCGAGCTGCGATTTGCCTCCGACGGGGCGCTGACCTATCGCCGTGAACTGCGCAACCACCATCGGGTGGGTCTTTATATCGAAACCCTCGAACCCGACCACACCATGCGCACCCACTACGACGACAGCGGCAAACGTCAGGGCCAACAGCTCGAAACCCGCCACGGTAAAGTCGTGAAAATGACCACCTGGGCCGATGGCAAGCGCAACGGCCCCTTTTTCGAACGCGCCTATAGCGGTCGGCGTACCGAAGGCCAGTATGTCGACGGCAAGCTCGACGGCGAATACCGCGTGCTCGACAGCGACCAGCAACCTGTCGAAATCGCGCACTACGACCAGGGCACGAGAGACGGCCTGTACGAGCGCTACGATCGCTATACCGACGACGACAAGCCCGTCGAGCAGGGCCGCTATGTCGATGGTGCCCGGCACGGGCGCTGGATCGAGACATCGGCCAGCGGCGGCCCGACCTGGCACGGGGACTATCGCAACGGCCAGAAGATTGGCCGCTGGCAGGCCGTCAACGCGCAGGGGTATCCGCTCACCGAAGGTAATTTCGAGGCCGGCCAGCGCAACGGCCTATGGCGCAACTTCCGCGACGACGGCGCGCTCGACAGCTGTGCGCTGTATCGCAACGGCGAACGCGTCGACACGCCGGCCTACGACCCGAACGCCGGCCAGACCCGTATCGAATACTGCAACGGCCTGCGCGATATGCACTGACGGATTCTTACCGCATCGCTATCGCTGCTATCTGATTTTTCACCCTTAAACCCATACCGGCACGCACCGCGGCTGGCTGTCGCCTGCGTCGCCACGTCCTGATAGGTCTGTTTTGAACCGAAAAATTCTCTGGATCGCTTTATTGTTCGTCATCGGGGGCTTCGCTTTGGCGGCCTACACGCTGTACTCCCCCGGCAACGTGCGTTTCACCCCCACCGAAGGCGAGGTCCGCGATTATCTGGTCGCGACCCAGGTCGAGATCACGCCCGACGAGGATTCCCGCCAACAGCGCACGTACGAAACCGCAAGCCGGGGCGTGATGCGCTATCACGTGGACGATGCCGGCGAAACGATCAAGTTGCGTGTCGTGCCTGAACTGCTCGCGATCACGCGCGATAACGACACGTTGTTCGCCAGCAACGATACCGGCAGCCGCGCAACACAACCGATCGCCGACCTATTGCGCGACGGCTTCAAGCTCACCCTCGACGCGGACGGTAAAAGCCTCATCGAACTGGTCAATAAGGACAAGCTCGACGCCCTGGGCGCCGACATGCCCGACCTGACCGGCGATGCGTTCCAGACCCAGGTCATCGATCCGATGATCGCTCAGTCGTTGCCCGCCCGGGAAGGCGCCGAAGTCAGCCTGGACACGTATCGCGGCATGCAAAACGTGAGCGTGAAAGTCGTGCGTGTAGACGACGACTCGCTATCGCTGCAGATCACCGGCTCGGCCGACACACTGGACGAGGGCAACCCGATCGCCGGCCAGCTGTCGGGCCTGGGCCTGGACGCGCGTATTTCCGATGTGCGCCTGCAGGCACGCGTGCGCGTGGATCGCAGCAGCGGCTGGATGGAGGCGATGGCCGCGGTATCGGACATGCGTATACAGGTCCGAGACCGCACGGCCAACGTGCGCAGCCTGAGCTATGCGCTTCATCGCGATGACCTGGCGACGGGCGGCTACGGTGACGGCCTGTCGGGCCTGTTCGACAATCTGCCGGTCGCCGAGGATCGCGAATACCCGATCCCGCAATCGCCGGCGGACACCCACCCCGAGCCGCAGACGCCACCGACCGATCTAGAGCTCGCCTCGCGCAATCCGGCATTCATTGCCCAGGATCGTCGACTGACCCTTGCGCTGGACATGGACTCGTTCGACGACATCCCGTTCAGTTCGCTCGAGCTCACCGATATCACCCTCTACGACGACCAGGATCAGCGGCTCGATATTCCGCTGGTATTCGACACCATCGATTACGACTACGAGTCCACTACCAACAGCGACGGCCCGGCCCTGCTGTTCAAACTCGTCAGCCTGGGCTGGGATGACCCCGACCTCGATCGTGTCGCCCGTGTCGAAGCGCAGTTCGCCTACACACGGCCCGATGCCGGTGAGCCCCAGCAGCTCGAACTCGGCGACGAACCCAGCCAGCTGGGCGCCGGCGATATTCGTGTGACCGCGCGGCCGGTGCCGGATGAAGACAACAGCTGGTGGGTCGACTTGTATACGGACAGCAGCGCCTACTACTGGCTGGATGGCTCGACAGCCCAGCCGGGCCTGCAGGCGACGACGCTGGCCAAGCCGCAGGGCAGCTGGCTGACCACTCCCGAGGAAGTGGCCCTGGCACGCGTCGACCAGCCGATGGCATGGCGACAACATCTTAAGGTGCAGGCCGATCACACGCCGGCCGAACTGGCGCTGCGCCATACCCGTACCGATGCCGACAAGAAGGCCTACACCGTCTCGTTCAAGGACTATGCCGCCCGCTATAGCAATCGCGATCTGGCCCCGCCGCAGAAAAAGACGATCACCGCGGCCGCGCGCACGCATATGCCCGCCGAAGGCCCGATCGCGCTCGACGATATCCAGACCACGGATGCCGACAAGAACCGCCTGCGCATGGTGCTGCCCGAAGGCCTCGTCGGCGCCTGCGAACTGAGCGCCGACGCACCGGCCCAGGCCGGCCATGAACTGGTCTGGCAACGCCGGCCGGCGCCGAAGCGCTACTACGGCCGCCAGGAAAATGCCGACACGCCCGGTGAGCAAACCTGGGAACTGGCCACCGATGACGGCATCCGCACCTACTTCTACGGCATCGAGGTCGAGACCACCCTGGCCTGTACGGGCACGCCGCGCTGGCAGCGCACCTCGATCGACTCGGACAAACCCTGGCTTATCGATCTGAAAGCCGTGACCGGGCGCATGCCCGACCCGGACCAATCGGCAGCCGCGTTTTTCGACAGCGTTCGCATTGTCGATGCCGATGGCAACGCCCTGCGGCCGATGCGCAAGGACGCCGCGCCCGACCAGCGTCTGGCCGACTGGCCCGAGGAAGCCGCCGAGCACAGCCTGGGCGATTACATGTACGACGACGGCATCATCCGGCTCTGGGGCTCGGCCGATCAGGTACTCGCGCTGAAACTGGACGGCGAGCCGAACGAACGCCGCTGGAACGACAAGCTCGAGGCGCTGCCATGAGGCCGCTCACACACCGCGTACTGGCGCTGGCATTGCTGCTCGCGCCGGCCGCCGCTTTCGCCCAGAGCATCTTCTGGCTCGACGACGATTTCGACCCGGTACCCAAGGCCCAGGCCATCTACAAGGCCACCGTGGCCGACAAGCGCGATGGCCCCGGCTGGCTGACCGAAGTGCGCACGCTCGATGGCGATCAGCTGCGTTATCGCAGCTATCTGTCCGACCCGGACATGAACGCCGACGACAGCTACTGGATCGGCTATTACGAAAGCCACGACCCGGAAACGGGCACGCTGCAACAGGTGGGCACCCACGACAGCGACGGCCGCTTCAACGGTCTCATCGTCGGCTTTACCGACGACGGCAAGCTGGGCTTCGAAAAACCGGTCAAACATGGCGTGGTGGACGGCGAGGTGCGCTGCTACAACCGCGCTACCGGCCTGCTGCGCTGTCGTACGCCGTATGTCGACGGCAAGATCGAAGGCATCAAGCAAACCTATTCCGCCGGCTCGCTCTATCTTCTCGAACAGTACAAGGACGACGAGCGCAACGGCTGGGCCGAACGGTACAGTATCGACGGCGCCCATCTCACACGCCGCAGCCACTATCGCGACGATAAACTCGACGGCGAGCAACGCCACTGGAACGACGAAGGCCGTCTTGTCCGACTGTGGCGCTACGCTGACGGTCAGCGCGACGGCGAGCAACGCAGCTGGTTCAACAACGGCCAGCTCAAGAGCGTCGAACACTATCGCGACGGCCAGTACGTCGGCGAAAATCGATGGTACGACCAGAAAGGCCGGCCCGCGCGTTCGCGAACCTACGCCGACGACGGCAGTGGCGAGCTCATCGCCTCGAGGAGCTACAACGGCGGTATGCCCAGCGTCGTCATGCACCACGTCGAGCGCGACGGCGAAACGCTCAAGATCACGCGCTGGCACGACAAGAACGGCTATGTGATCTCGAAGCGTATCGAAAACCCCGACACCGGCTATCGCGAGAATATTTCGTTCTTCACCAATGGCCGGGTCCGCCGGCACAAAGTCGAACGAAACGGCCAACCGGTCGGCAAGCAGTACAAGGCCAACGGCTCGAAAGCCGGTCGCTACACCATCGAACGCTACGACGACAACGGCAAGCGCCACGGCAAACAGCAAAGCTATCGCGATTTCGAGCTGTACGCGTATTCAAGCTTTCGCCATGGCACCCAGGTGGGCGATGCGGTGGAATACGGCTACAGCGGCCAGCGCACCGAAAGCCACTACGACGACCAGGGCGAACGCCACGGCACCGTGACAAAAACCGACGCCGATGGCGAACTGCTCTCACGCGCGCATTACCGCCATGGCGTTCAGGTCGGCGACTACGTCGAATATCGCGGCTACGACCGCCGTTTGATCGCGCGCGGCCAGTACGAAAACGGCAAGCGCAACGGGCCGTGGCTGATGCACGAAAACAGTCAGGTCTGGAAAGGCCGCTATCGCAACGGTGTTCGGGTCGGACGCTGGGTGGCCATCACCGAGCAGGGCTATGCCGTCTCGGCCGGGTATTTCGACGACCAGGGTCGCCGCGATGGAACCTGGTACGGCTTCGCCGACAACGGCCGCATGACGGGGCTGGAAACGTACAGCCACGGCACGCGAGATGGGCGCAGCGCAAGCTACGGCGACGACGGGTCGCTGATCTACGAGCAGTACTATCGCGACGGCAAGTACGTGGACGCACCGGACGCGCAAAGCTGAACGCAAGGCCTGCCCGCGTCGTTTCTCGAACGATGCGGGCAGGCCATAGCGTCGAGCGGCCGCGCTGCCATAGAGCGGGCTGAAATCGGGTGCTTCGCGCAGGGTGAAGTTGCGCATTTGATGAGCGACGTCGTTGAACGACACACGCGCATCGACCGTCGTTTGGCCAACCTCGGTCTTGTGGCCGAGCTGGGCCCGCGTGGTATCGAAGAATTCGATATCCAGCGACAGCGCCGATGTGCCGGTACGGCCCGTGTCCTGATGCCGCAAAAAAACCGGTGGTTTCGCGCGCCGACCACCGCCGGCCGAAATCCAGGCTGTACGGGCGAGGGCCGTAGCTGGAAGCCCCAATGGTGCCCATCGGCGTCTTGGTATCGCCGGTCTGACCGGTCAGCGCGGACGGCGCATAGTGCAGCGGCGGCTCCATCCAGTTCGCGCCACCGCTGGTAATGCCGATACCGTCGATACGAACCGCGTTGCGATAACCTGCGCTGCCTCGATACTGCATCTGGCCGCTGATACCCCCGTTATCGAGCAGAGCGCCATTGGTACGTCGCGCGGGTCGCGGCCGTATCGGCAGTTGCATGCGGCAAATCGCCGCAGCGCAGCTGCGCACAGGGTGTCGGTGTGTCGCACCGGTATTGGCGTCGCGCACGCTGCTATGCTGTCAGCCGCTACGTTCGAGACGCTATTCACATGTCCCTCGTCGTCGATATCGTCATCAACACCTGGCTGTTGTTTCTCAAGGCAGCCCCCTGGTTATTGCTCGGTCTGGTAATCGCCGCCTGCATCCGCGCCTTCGTGCCGCAGGCACGCATCGCCGGCTGGCTGGGCGGGCGCGGTGCCTGGCCAACGATCAAGGCCGCGCTCATCGGCGCGCCGCTGCCGCTATGTTCCTGCAGCGTGATCCCGGTGGCGGTGGGCCTGCATCGCAGCGGCGCGTCGCGGGCATCGACCACGTCGTTTCTGATCGCCACGCCGGAAACCGGCGCCGACTCGGTGGGTGCGTCCTATGCCCTGCTCGGGCCGTTTTTCACCGTGGTACGACCCGTCGCGGCAATCGCCAGCGCAATCATCACTGGCCTGGCCTCCCATCTGATGCCGACCTCGGGCCGCAGCGGCGCGGCCGCAGCCGCAGCCGCTGGCTGCTGTGCCAGCTCGAACATAGACAGCGAGTGCTGTGCCTCAAAACCGGCGCAGACGTCGGCCGTCGGCGATTGCTGCAGCACGGCCGCGCCCGCCACGCATCGCTCGGCCGGCGCGGCGGCGGCGACGCGACCAGCCGACCCCTCAACGGGCGCCGGCTGCTGCGGCTCGCGTGAGACGTCGCCGGGCGTTGGCGCACGTCTGGCCGAGGGCATTCACTACGCCATCACCCGGATTCTCGACGAATTCGGGCTGTGGCTACTGATCGGGCTGGTGGTGGCCGGGGTCACGCTCACCGTGGTGCCGCCACAAACCCTGTCCACCTACGGCAGTGGCTTTCCGGCCATGCTCATCATGCTGGCGATCAGCGTGCCGCTGTATGTCTGTGCCACCCAGTCCACGCCGATCGCCACCGCCCTGCTCGCGGCCGGCATGTCGCCGGGGGCCGTACTGGTCTTTCTGCTCGCCGGGCCCGCGACCAACCTGGCCACGATCGGCGCCGTGCGACAGGAGTTCGGCACCGCCTTTGCCGGCTTCTATGTCGGCTGCATGGGCGCCTGTGCACTGGCGTTCGGGCTCGCTACCGATGCCGCGGTCACCGCCCTCGGTATCGATCTGGTCACCGGCGTCGATGCCGAGCATGCGCTTACCCCGTTATGGCTGTCGTTGCCGGCCGTCATCGTGCTGGTCATGATCTCGATCAGGCCGCTGCGCGCGCCGCTGCTGCAACGGCTCCAGCAGGCATGAGCCGTCGCCGCGAACACGGGCGTCTGAGTCGCCGGGTGCTGCTCGTGCTGGCCTGTGTCTTCGCGCCCGGGTTGCACGCCGCGACGCCCTATGTATTCAGTTACGTTTTCGATAACGCGTCGCAACAAACGCCGGCACCGCGCGGCGGCACCACACGCGGCGCGCCGGTCGAACTCGACACGCGCGTGCCCGCGGCTTATGACGCCATCCAGGCGCCGGATATCGAAGCGCGCGAGCGCGATGCCCGCGCTATTCGTGCGCTGGCCGGTGACTATCGCGCGACATTCGAATTCATCGAAACCGCGGCGCTTGCGCCCGGCATAGAACGCGACGCCCGACCCTATCGCTCCTGGGCCACCGAGCGCGTATTCGTAATCGCCGATACGCCCACCGAAATCGAGCTGCAGCACATCATGGTGATGCGTTTCATCGACGATGCGGGTGAGATCAGCGCGCCCATGGTGATGAAACACTGGCGCCAACGCTGGCAGTGGCAGCCGGCCACGATCTGGCGCTACGACGGCGATCGCCTCTGGCACAAGCAGAAGCTATCCGATCGCGAGGCGGCCGGGCGCTGGAAGCAGACGGTCTATCAGGTCGACGACTCGTTGCGCTACGAAGCACTCGGGCGCTGGCACTACGAGGACGGCGTGGCGAGCTGGCACAGCGAACGCTTCGGCCGCCCCCTGCCACGCCGCGAGTCCAGCGTGCGCGACGATTACGATGTGCTCGAGGGTCGCCACCGCATCACCCACACCCCGCACGGCTGGCTGCAAGAACAAACAGCCCGCAAGATCGCCCATGCCGACGGCGATGCCACGGCACTGGCGCAGGAAATCGGGCTGGTGCGCTACCAGCGTATCGTGAATACCGATTTCCAGCCGGCCGCCGACTATTGGGCCGAAACCGCCCCGTTCTGGGCCGCGGTACGACGCTACTGGGATCACGCCCTGGCCCAGCATGACCACCTCGAAATCTGCGCGAGCGTCGACGGCACGCCGCTGTTCGCACGGCTGTTCGACGCAGCAGACAAGGCCGATAGCGACGACTCCGACGCGCTTGCCAGTCAGGTCGAATCCTTGATGGCTCCCTATATCGATTTGCGGTGATTGCGTCGAATCGCGTATGCCACTCGCCGGGCTCGGCATCGCCCGAAGCCTGGCCTACGTCGCTGTCGATTCAATAATCGGCTATGCGATCCGCGGCCTGTAAGACCTTGCGGCGCGAATTGCGACGGCTGACATTCAGCCGGTAAACGAAGGCCAGGATGAACAGCAGGGTCAGCATCAGCACGATGGTCGGCGCGGTGGCGCTATCGATGAAAAAACTCACATAGGCCCCGCCCAGCATCGACAGCAGACAGACGGCCACGGAAACGATCAGCATCCGCCCGAAACTGCGCACGGTGAGAAAGGCAATCGCACCGGGTGTGATCACCAGCCCCACGGCCAGAATCAGCCCCACCGACGTCAGCGTGGCAACGATGGTCAACGACAGGCATACCAGCAGGCCGTAGTGCAGCAGCGTGGTATTCAACCCCGACGCCTTGGCCTGGGCCGGGTCGAAGGCATGCAGCACCAGGTCTTTCCACTTGAGCAGCAACAGCACGGATACGCCCGCGCCGATCACCCCTGCCGTAATCAGATCGCCGCGGCCGATACCGAGCATGTTGCCGAACAGCACATGGCTGAGATGCTCGTTGGTGGGCACCCAGGCATACATGACGATGCCCACGGCGAACATGCCGGAGAACACCACGCCCAGCACCGTGTCCTGCTTGACCCGGCTGTTCTGCGACAGATAGCCGGTCGCCAGCACGCAGGCCATGCCGGCCACGAAGGCGCCCACGATCAACGGCGCGCCCAGAATCCAGGCCAGCACCACGCCGGGCAGCGTGGCATGGCTGGTGCCGTCGCCCATCAACGCCCAGCCCTTGAGCACGAGAAAGCAGGACAGCAGCGCGGTCGGCGGCGCCACGCATAGCGCGATCCAGAACGCGTTGCGCATGAACGAGAATTCGAACGGCAACAGCAGGGTATCGACGCTCATGCCGAGCGCCCTGGTTGCACGCCGTCTTCATGGGCCGCGGCGCGATGCGCGCCGAGCGCGCGTGCGGCCTTGCGACGGCTGGCGAGTAGCCCGTGCTTGGGCGCAAACACAAAGGCGGCCAGAAACACCAGCGTCTGTAGGGTGACGATGATCCCGCCGGTGGCGCCGTCGAGAAAATAACTGATATAGGCACCGATAAAGCTGGTGAGCGTGCCGATGAGCACCGACAGCGCAATCAGGCGCGGAAAGCGATCCGACAGCAGATAGGCGGTGGCCCCGGGGGTGACCACCATGGCAATCACCAGAAAAGCGCCCACGGTAATCATCGCCGCGACGATCGCGGCCGACAACAGCGCGAAGAACAGCAGCTTGAGCAGGTCGGGTCGCAGACCGATGGAGCGGGCATGGTTTTCGTCGAAGAACGTCACCATCAGGTCTTTCCACTTCATCAACAGCACCGCCAGCGACACGAAGCCGATGATGGCCAGCTGCAACGTATCCTCGGGCGTGATCGCCAGAATATTGCCCATGACGATGGTCTGAATGCTCACCGCCAACGGGTTGAGCGACACCATAAACAGGCCCAGCCCGAAAAACGACGTAAAGATGATGCCGATGATCACGTCGATCTTGAGGCCCGAGCGTTCGCTGAGAAACAGCATCGCGCCCGCGGCCAGCCCGCCGGCAATGAACGCGCCCACCGAAAACGGCAGGCCGAGCATGAAGGCGCCGGCCACGCCGGGCACCACCGAATGGCTCAACGCATCGCCGATCAGCGACCAGCCCTTGAGCATGAGATAGGCCGATAGAAACGCGCACACGCCGCCCACCAGCGCCGATACCCACATGGCGTTGAGCATGTAGCTATAGGTAAACGGCTCGATGAGCGTATCGATCATGCGTCGCGTTCGCGCGGTTCGCGGGTCAGCGGCGCCTGGCGATGGCTGTCGTGCGCGCCCGGATCGCCGTAGTGCACGAAGGGACGCTCGTCGTCGGTGATGATGGACACCTCGCGCGGGTCGTCGTCATCGTGCAAGGTCGCGCCGCCAAGGCTGAAATGACGCAGCACGCCGCCGAAGGCGCGCTCCAGGTTGGCGCGGGTAAAGGTGGTATCGGTCGGCCCGTAGGCGAGCACGGTCTGCTTGACCAGTACGCTCTGATCGCAGAACTCCGGCACGCTGCCCAGATTATGGGTGGATACAAGCATCACCCGGCCTTCGTCGCGCAGTTCGCGCAGCAATTTGACGATGCGCTCTTCGGTGCCGACATCCACCCCGGTGAACGGTTCGTCGAGCAGAATGATCTGGCCGTCCTGGGCGAGCGAGCGGGCCAGAAACACGCGCTTGCGCTGACCACCGGACAGCTCGCCGATCTGGCGCTGCCGGAAATCGGCCATGCCGACGCGATCCAGCGCGCCCGCGACCGCCTCGCGATCGGCCCGCTTGGGCCGGCGCAAAAAACCCATATGGCCGTAGCGGCCCATCATCACCACGTCTTCGACAAGCACCGGAAAGCTCCAGTCCACGTCCTCGGACTGCGGCACGTAGGCGACCATATTGCTGGCCAATGCCTGCTTGACCGTGTGCCCGAGCAGACGAATATCGCCCTCGGCCACCGGCACGAAGCCCATGATCGCCTTGAAAAGGGTGGACTTGCCGGCGCCGTTCACGCCGACCAGCGCCGCGATCGAACCGCGCGGCGTGGTAAAGCTCGCGTCGTAAAGCGCGGTATGGCCGTTGCGATAGGTCACGGTCACATGGCGGGCCACGATGCCGTCGTGCGTACTGTCTCGCGGGGCGGCTCGGCCCGAGTTCGCGGCAGACTCAGCCATGGTGCATGCCGTTAGAGAGGTGCGAACGCCGATCATGGCTCATTGGCCACGACCGTGCAGACCGTCGGCAATGGTTTGTGCGTCCACGCGCAGCAGGTCGAGATAGGTGGGCACCGGCCCGTCGGCCTTGGACAGGGAGTCGACATACAGCACGCCGCCGTAGTGCGCACCCGTGTCGCGAGCCACCTGACGCGCCGGCGAGGTATTGACCGTGCTTTCACAGAACACGGCCGGGATATCGTGTTGCCTGACCGCGTCGACCACCTTGCGCACTTGCTGCGGCGTGCCCGTACGCTCGGCGTTTATCGGCCACAGATAAAGCTCCTTCATGCCGAAGTCGCGGGCCAGATAGCTGAACGCGCCTTCGCAGCTGACCAGCCAGCGCTGCGACTCCGGAATACGCCCGATACGCTCGCGCAGTGGTTCGATGGTGTCGCGGATCTGTTTTTTGTAGACCGCAGCGTTGTCGCGATAGGCCTGGGCATGATCGGGATCCTGCGCGATAAGCGCGTCGCGGATGTTGTCGACATAGACTTCGGCGCCTTCGAGCCCCATCCAGGCATGCGGGTTCGGCATGCCTTCATAGTCGCCGGCCGCGATGGCAATCGGGCGCACGCCGTCGCTGAGGGTGGCCGAAGGCACATCGCCCAGATGATTCAGAAACTGCTCGAACCAGCGTTCCAGATTGAAGCCGTTGTAGAGAATCAGATCCGCATCGCTGGCACGTACGATGTCTTGCGGTGTGGGCGAATAATCGTGGATTTCAGCGCCCGGCCGGGTAATCGACACCACCTGCGCATGCTCGCCGGCCACGTTACGTGCCATATCCGCAAGGATGGTGAACGTGGTGGCCACCTTGAAGCGGGCCTCGTCACTGGCGAAAGTGGGCGCTGAAACCGCCCAGCAGCCCACGGCCAGGAGAGCCGTCATCCAGCGTCGAATTCCCATGCGTATCTCCGGCACGAATTGAAAACGAAACCAAGACGCTGTCAAACCCGCATGACACTTGGCCCTAAAGTTTAGCCGATGCTAATTTTTCGCGCCAAGGCTGTCAATTGCGTTTGAAGGCCCGCTGGATCGAACACCGAACAGTCAAGGAACACCCATGCCCAGCCACCGTTCACAGGCTACGCCGAAATCGTCGATGCACCCGGCCAGGCGCATGAGGCGCTGGTCAGGCCGCGCGCTGGCTCCCACCCTGCTCCTCGGCGCTGGCATAGCCGCCGCCGGCCCCTCCCAGACCGAATCCACGTACGACGCCGACGTAAGCGGGGCGCCGGATATCGCCACCCGCGATACGCTGCTCGGCGATATGGGCGGGCTGCGTCCCGCTGCCGAAGCCCGTGGGCTGAGCTTCGATGCGGTGGTCATCGGCGATTATTCGATCGTACTCGACGGCGGCGCAGAGCCACGCGCAACCGCGGCACGCTATCTGATCGAGGCCGGCATCGAGCTGGATACCGAGGCCGCCTTTGGCTGGCCGGGCGGCACGCTGCGTGCGTCCTACCTGGGCTTTCACGGCGACAACGGCAACCTCGACAGCGGCGATATCCAGGTCTATTCCAACATCGACGAAACGCCGCTGGATGCGTTCTATTCGCTCTGGTATCGCCAGAACCTGTTCGACGAGCGCCTGGCCATCAAGATCGGCAAGATGGATGCCAACGAAGACTTCGCCTATGTCGACAACGGCGATCAGTTCCTGAATTCCTCGCCCGGGTTTTCGCCCACAATCCTGGCGTTTCCCTCCTACCCCGATCCGGCCACCGGCATCGCGTTGTTCGCGGAGCTACCAGCCGGCGTCTATGCCCGTGCCGGCGTCTATGACGGCTCCAGCCTCAACGGCCGACGTACCGGCACCCGCGGGCCGGACAATTTTCTGGGCGACGACAGCGACCGCTTCAGCGTTGGCGAAGTCGGCCTCGAGTACCGGCTTGCCGAGCTGGACGGCCGGCTGGGATTCGGCTACTGGCGGCACGACGGCGACTTCCCTCGTTTCGACGGCGCCGTAAACGACAGCGGCGACGGAATCTATCTGGTCTGGGACCAATCGCTCTACGACGATCCGGCCTCGCCGCTGGCAGTCGACGGCTTTGCCCAATATGGCCGGGCCGACGAACAGGTGAGCGAATTGGCTTCGCATATCGGCGCCGGGGTTCAGGTCACCGGCCTGATCGCCGACCGTCCCGACGATCTCACCGGTTTGATGGTCAGCCGGGTGGATTTCTCCGACGCGCCGGGTGCCGGCTTCACCCAGGACCACGAAACCGCGCTCGAAGTCTTCCACGCCGTTCAGGTCACGCCCTGGATGGCGCTCAAGCCGGACTTCCAGTACATCGTCAACCCCGGCGGCATGGGACTGGACGACGCCAGGGTCGCGACCCTGCGCGGCGAGATCGCTTTCTAGCCACGGCCGGCCCGATATGACGGCACGCGTTTGACGTAGAAGCCCGGGCGGCCTAAAACGTTCGCCATGAAATTCGGCGTCATCGGCGACATACACGGCTTCTGGGACGAACGCGATACCGCGTTCTTCAATGCCAGCGACTACGACATGCTGTTGTTCGTGGGCGACTTCGCGCGCGTGGTCAACAGTCTTCCCGTGGCGCGCCAGCTCGCCGCCCTGACCAAGCCGGCCTGGGCCATTCCGGGCAATCACGACGGCGTAGGCCTGTGGCAGCTGCTTGCCGAGGTCAAGAACCGGCCCCTGGCGGCGCGGCTGGGCGCGCGCGGTATGCACAAACGCGTACGTCGGCTCGACGAGGCCCTGGGCGGCATCCGTCTGGGCGGCTATACCCTGGCCGAACTCGATCGCGACCTGGGCCTGCTTGTCGCCCGTCCACATGCCATGGGGCCCAACCGTTTCTATTATCGCCACTATCTGAAATCGGCTTTCGGTGTCACCGATTTCCAGGCCAGCGCGGACAAGCTATGCGCGCTCGTCGACGCCGCCCCCGAAAACCTCATCGTGCTGGCCCACAATGGCCCGGCCGGTCTTGGCGATACGCCGGGTGCGCCCTTCGGCTGTGATTTCGATCCCGAATACGGTGACTTCGGCGATCCGGACCTGCGTGCGGCCATCGACCATGCCCACGAAACCGGTCGCCGCGTGCGCACAGTGCTGGCCGGCCATATGCACCACCGCAGCAAGCATACCGGCGCCTGGCGCGATACCTGGGCCCACGACGGTCAGACGCTGTATCTGAATGCCGCATGCGTGCCGCGTATCGAGCGCGAAGGCGGTCGACGCCATCATATTTCACTGGTGGTAGAGGCCGATCGGGTACAAGCCGAAACCGTATTCGTCGACGGTGAAGGCCGTGATGTCAGCCGTCGATCGCTAGGCGCGCCGCCACTGTCCGAGCGGTGATCGCCAGCGGACCGACCCTGCCAAGGCCAGAAACGAAACCGGGCGCCGTGCACGGCGCCCGCACTATCATGGTCTACGGTCAGTCGAACCGGTAAGCCACACCGACGGTGAAGTTACGTGGCGCACCATAGAAATACTGGTCGTAGAAGCCGACCTGTGTGGTATAGGTCTCATCGAACAGATTGTTCACTTTCGCCTGGACGCTGACCTCGGGGCTGAGCTGATAGCGCGCCAGTAGATCGACCAGCACATAGCTGTCCTGCGAAACATCGACCGTAGCGCCCGAGGCATTGGTCGCATCGGTCGTGGCTTCACTCTGCCAGGCTACGCCGCCGCCCACGGTCAGCCCCTGCAAGGCCCCGGCCAGATCGTAGGTGGTGAACAAATCGAACGTTTGCTTCGACCGGCTGGTATTCAGGCGTTCGCCGTCCGGGCCTTCGGTATACGCGTAGGTATAGCCGGCATAGAGCTGCCAGCGGTCGGTGAGCGCGCCGTTGGCTTCGAGTTCGTAGCCGCGGGTGCGGGTACCGTCGACGCCGCGATACGCCCGCAGCGCGGTGCCGGCGACCACGCCGTCCTGTTCGGCAACGTTGTCTTGGCGAATCTCGAATACTGCCGCCGAGGCGTTGAGACGATCGCCGAACAGCGTGGCTTTGACGCCGCCCTCATAGTTGCTGCCGATCACCGGATCGAGCACCTGGCCGCTCTGGGAGAGTTCGGATTGCGGCTGGAATATCTCGGTGTAATTCGCATACAGCGAATAATCGTCGGTCAACACATAAAGCAACCCGGCATAGGGCGTGAATTCGCCGTTGTGCTCGAAATCGTTCGTGGTACCGAAATTGAACTGATCGGTGCTGTAATTCGTCACCCGTGCGCCCAACAACAGATCCAGTCGATCGCTGGCTTCCAGAAACGACGCCACGAAGGCACTGGTCTGTCGCGTTTCGCCGCGCGAGGTATAGCCGTCGACCGGAGTATCCAGATATTCCGGGTTCGGGTAATCGAACCCCGGATCCCGAAAATCGCCAAGCGGCGGGTTGGCGCCGCTGTAGGGCGGGCCCAGCGGCGGTGCCGGTGCGTAATACGGGTTGCTAAAATCCTGATCGCGATGCTGGGCGCCGAAGATGACTTCGTGGCTGCGTTCGAACGCCTCGAAGCGGCCGTTGAGCTTGAGATCGAAGGTATGCTGCGTACGGTTGCCGTCGATGCGATAGAAACTGCCCGGCGTCATGCCGCTATTGGTGATCGGATCGGGGTTGCCGACCGGAAACAACACCCGCTGATCGAGGGCGCCGTCGTTGTAGAGATAGTGTCCCGTCAAGCTCCAGTCCGGATTAAAGCGATGGGTCACGTCGGCGAACACGTTGGTGATCTCGGTCTGGTGCGTGGCCCAGTCGGGGGCCGTGTTCGTCGAGCGCTCGTAGTTGGTCCGGCTATCGTCGGAAAAGAACAGCGGCAGGCCGCCGCTCATCGAGGCATCGGCCTCCTTGCGCTGATGCACCGAGCCGAGCGACCACACCGTACGGCTGCCAATATCACCTTCGAGCACACCGTAGAAGGTGTTGTTGGTGTTGCCGTAGCGGTCGATGAACGAGTCTTGATCGTCATAGGCGTAGACGGCGCGCCCACGCAGCGATCCGGCCGCATTCAGCGGTCCCGTCACATCAACCACCGCGCGTTTCTTACTCCAGCTGCCGGTCGACAAGCGTAGCTCGCCTGCAAAATCGCGCCTCGGACGCTTGCGCACGAGATTGAGCGCGGCCGACGGTGTACCGGCGCCCTGCATCAGACCATTCGCGCCGCGCACCACTTCAATACGATCGTAGATCGCGGTATCGAGCGCCTTGTCGCCATAGGAAAAACGGTTGTCGTAGGTCACCGGCACGCCGTCGTAGATGATCGTGTTCACCGGCAGGCCACGCGACTGGATCTGGAACCGATTCGCGTCCGAGTTGCTGACGGTGATACCGGTGACACGGCCCACGGCGTCGATCACGCTTTCCAGATTCTCGTCTTGCATGCGTTGCTGGGTAAGCGTGGTGACCGACTGCGGCGTCTTTTCGAACGGCAGATTCATGCCGGTGGCCGTGTCCTGAGATGTCGCCCTATAGCCGACGTTTTCTCCGGACGCATCGATGGCAATAGCGTCATCGCTGACTTCTAGCGTTTCGAGCGTGACGGTTTCGGCGGCATCAGCGGTTTCGGTATCGCTTTGCGCATAGCTGACCCCACCGCTGGCGATAGCCACGGACAATACGAGATGCGCCGGCGTATACCGTGCGCGCAGATCCCTCAATAGCATTCAAATCCCCCGGATAGGCCGGCCTCTCCCAAGGCCGGCAGCGTTGAACCGATGCATCGACACAAGTCGTCGCATCGGGCAGAGCTCCGGGAATATAAATGATAATTATTCGCATTCAAATAATTGACGGCATTTCTTTCCGCAAGCGGTGCATTACGCGACGTGTGCGGGCCGGCCGAACCGTCAGTTGCGCGTGCTGGCGCCCGCCTCGCGCGCGATCAGCCAGCACAGCGGCACCGTCATCGCCAGCATCAGCAGGCCCACGCCGGCATAGCTCGGCCCGAAACCCAGCAGGCGGCCGAGCTCCAGACCGGCGGCCGGGCCGAGCGCGCCGCCGAAATCGCTCGACCACTGATACACCGACAACGCCCGGCCGTGCAGATGCGCAGGCGCGACATCGCCGAGCAGCGTCAGCAAGGGAATGGTCAGCCCGCCCGAGCCGACGCCGATCACCATCAGCGCCGCGGCCGCGGTAAGCGATGTACCGGCCAGGCCGAGGCCCACGAAACCGATGGCCACCAGGGCCATGGCCGGCAGCAGCAATCGCGTGCGCGATGCCGAGCGATCGAGTATGCGCCCCGCGGCCAGCGACGCACCCGCCCGAGCGGTCATGAGCACCGCCATCAGCAGGCCGGCACTGCCTTCCGGGCCCAGCCCGAATACGAACAGCCCGCGCTGATCCACCACCACCGCGATGGTGGCCAGCAGCACGCCGGATACGGCAAAGAACAACAGCGCGTTCGCGCCCCATATGATGCGCAGCGTCTTCACGCTTAGAAGCGCACGCCACTGTTCGCGCGTGCTTTCGCTGACCGTGCTGGGCCGTTTTTCCCCCGCCTGTGGCGCCGGCGTGGGTGGCAGCAAGAACAGCGTCAACGTGGCGGCAGCCACGCTCAGCGCGGTGGCGGTTAAAAACGCGGCGTTGGCCGAGGCCGCATCGGCGATCAGTCCGCCGATGACGAGCCCCGCGGGCAGCCCCAGGCTGATGGCCGTACGCACACGCGCGGTCATGCCACCTCGGCTGGCACGTGGCGCGATGGCCATCACCGCCGCCAGGGTGCCCACCAGCAGCAGCGAGGAACCGATACCCCAGATGACGCGCCCGGCAAGAAACCACAGGCCCGGCGAATCGGCCACGAGCCCCACGGAGAAGGCCAGCGTACCGGCGGCCTCGATGGCCAGGCCCACCGCTACGGGCCAGCGTGCGCCAAAGCGATCGAGCAGACTGCCGGTGACCGGATTGAAACCCAAGCGGGTGATGCGGTTGGCCGACAGGATCAGCCCGATCATGAACCCGGAAATACCCAGATCCATACCGATCACCGGGAGAATCGGAAACACAACGCCGCCGCCCACGCCGCCCAGAAAGGCGATGCCGGCAATCCCCCAGCCGGTCGCCGGGCTTTGTTTGGTTTGTACCGGCGCGCTGAAAATCAGCGGCTGGCCCCCGATACGGCTTCGGCAGTCTGTTTTTCAGCCGCATCCGCAACCCGGCCGTAGCGCGCGGCGACCAGAGCGCACACAATCAGCTGCAGCTGATGGAACAGCATCAGCGGCAGCACGGCACTGCCCAAGGCGCTGCCCGCGAACAGCACCTTGGCGATGGGAATACCGCTGGCCAGGGATTTCTTGGAACCACAGAACAGCAGCACGATTTCATCCTCGCGGGAGAAAAAGCGCCGGCCGACCGCGAAGGTCAGGCCCATCACGATCGCCAGCAGCACGGCACATACCACCGCGATGACCGCCAGCGCCGACAACGGCGTGCGCTGCCAGAGCCCTTCCACCACCGACGCACTGAAAGCGCCGTAGACCACCAGCACGATCGAGCCCTGATCGACGAACTTGACCAGCCTGGGGTGTGCGGCCACCCAGCCGCCGATCCAGCGCCGCGCGATCTGGCCGACAACGAACGGCAGCAGAATCTTGACCAGAATATCGACCACGGCGTTGAGCGAACCACCGCCGCTGATCGACTCGCTGCTGATCAGCAACCCGGCCAGCAACGGCGTGATGAAAACGCCCAGCAGGTTGGACAGGCTGGCACTGCACACGGCCCCGGGAATATTGCCGCGGGCCACCGAGGTAAACGCGATCGACGACTGTACCGTCGACGGCAGCAGACACAGAAACAGCACCCCTGCGAGCAGTTCCGGCGTGAGCCAGCCCGCCAGCAGGGGCTGCGACACCAGACCGATCAACGGAAACAGCGCGAACGTGGCCAGCAGCACCGCAACATGCAGTCGCCAGTTCGTCGCACCTGCGTAGATGGCATCGCGCGAGAGCTTTGCCCCGTGCAGGAAGAACAGCAGCGCGATGGCGGCGTTGGTGAGATAGTCGTAATAGATCGCCGCGGTGCCGTGGATCGGCAGAAAACTCGCGAGCGCGATGGCGCACAGCAGCGCAACGATGAATCGATCCGGCAGGATCCGCTTGAGCCAGCTTAATTTCTGCATAGCGCAATTATACCGGCCGCGCCCTGGCCTGTTCACGCTTCACGCCCGACGGCCCGAAACCGCGCCGGCCGAAGCCATACCGCGCCTGGCGTGCGTGCGGATCGTGGCAGAATGATGCGATGCCCGAGTTGCCCGAAGTCGAAACCACGCGCGCGGGGATCGAACCGCATGTGCGCGGCCAGCGCGTGCGTACAGTCGTCGTGCGCCAACCCCAGCTGCGCTGGCCGGTGTCCGAGGCGCTGGCGCGGGAACTGCCGGGCCAGCGCATCCGCACCGTCCATCGGCGCGCGAAATATCTGTTGTTCGAAGCCGAGACCGGGCATGTCTGCCTGCACCTGGGCATGTCCGGGCGGCTGCGTATCGTGCCCGCCGATACGCCTGTGGCCACGCACGATCATGTCGATATCGTGCTCGACAACGACTGGACGGTGCGCTTCAACGACGCCCGGCGCTTCGGTTCGATATTCTGGCTCGACGAGCCGCCGCAGACGTTCTCGCTGCTGGCCCATCTGGGCCCGGAACCGCTGGGCGATGCGTTCGACGGCGACTGGCTCTATGCCCGATCACGCGCACGCCGCGCGCCGGTGAAGACGTTCATCATGGACAGCGCGACCGTGGTCGGCGTGGGCAATATCTATGCCTGCGAAGCACTACACGCCGCCCGTATTCATCCCCGCCGGCCGGCGGGGCGCATTGGCAGGACGCGTTACCATGCCCTCGCAGCGGCCATACGGCAGGTATTGGCCGATGCCATCGTGGCCGGGGGCACGACATTACGCGACTATATCGGCGTGGACGGGGATACCGGGTATTTTCAGCTGCGCCTGGCCGCCTATGGCAAGGCCGGGCAGCCCTGCCCGCGCGGCTGTGGGCCGATCCGTCGTGAAGTGATCGGCCAGCGCAGCACCTTCTTCTGCCCGGTCTGCCAGAAATGAACGCGCTGTTCGGGCGCACCGCTTTCTACTGCCTGGATTGAGTCCATGCGCTATATCGCTTTAATCGCCTTCATTGTCGCCACCGTGGGGTTCGGTTATCTCACCCTCGGCATGCCGCGTTATTTCGGGCTGTTCTTTCTGATCAGCGTGGCCTTTCTGGGCATGGGGCTGCACGACTTCTTCCAGCGCGAACATGCGCTGCTGCGCAACTATCCCCTGCTGGCGCATTTCCGCTGGATGATCGAAGCGATTCGTCCCGAGATCCGCCAGTACCTGCTGGAGTCGGATACCGAGGCCGCGCCCTTTTCGCGTGAGCACCGCTCGCAGGTGTACCAGCGCGCCAAGAACGTCAACGACGCCGACCCGTTCGGCACCGAACACAACGTCTATGCCGAAGGCCACGAATGGCTGGTGCATTCGATCGCGGCCAAGACGCCGAGCGAGACACCGCCGCGGGTGCGTATCGGCGGCCCGCAGTGCAGCCAGCCTTATGAAGCCTCTACGCTCAATATTTCGGCGATGAGCTTCGGCTCGCTGTCGGCGAACGCGATCCGCGCGCTCAACCTGGGCGCGGCAAAGGGCGGCTTTGCCCACGATACCGGCGAGGGCTCGGTCAGCCGCCATCACAAGGAATTCGGCGGCGACCTGATCTGGGAGATCGGCAGCGGTTATTTCGGCTGCCGGCGCGCGGACGGCGGCTTCGACCGCGATCAGTACGTACAGGTCGCCAACGATGACCAGGTCAAGATGATCGAGATCAAGCTCAGCCAGGGTGCCAAACCCGGCCATGGCGGCGTACTGCCCGGCTCCAAGGTCACCCCCGAGATCGCCGAGGCACGCGGTATCGACGTGGGGCAGACCTGTGTTTCGCCGCCGTCGCATTCGGCATTTTCCACGCCGATCGAACTGATGGAGTTCATTGCCGATCTGCGCGAGGGTGCGAACGGCAAGCCGGTGGGCTTCAAGCTCTGCGTGGGCCACGGCTGGCAGTTCATGTCCATCGCCAAGGCCATGCTCAAGACCGGCATCACCCCGGATTTCATCGTCGTCGACGGCGCCGAGGGCGGCACCGGCGCGGCCCCGCTGGAGCTGGCCGACCATGTCGGCACGCCGCTGCGTGAGGGCCTGGTGTGGGTACACAACACGCTCGTCGGCGCAGGGCTGCGCGATCGTATCCGTATCGGCGCCTCGGGCAAGATCACCTCCGGCTTCAAGATGGCCGCGAACATGGCCCTGGGCGCGGACTGGTGCAACTCGGCGCGCGGCTTCATGTTCGCGGTAGGCTGCGTGCAGTCGGAATCCTGTCATACCGACCGCTGCCCCACCGGCGTAGCCACCCAGAACAAGTGGCGCCAGCGCGCGGTGGTGGTGCCCGACAAGGGCGAACGCGTCTACAACTTCCATCGGCGTACGGTCGCGGCCATGCAGGAAGTCGTCGCCACGGTCGGCCTCGACCATCCGGGCCAGCTGCGCCCGGAACATCTGTGCCGGCGTACTACCGACTCGGAAATCCATACCGCCGACCAGGTCTACCGGTTCCTGGAAACCGGCGAGCTGCTCACCCGCCAGGGCGACGGCCGCTACGAGCAGGCCTGGCGCAAGGCACAGGCGCATAGTTTCCTGCCCGCGATCTAGGGCGTGTCGTCATAAGATATGACGTCGCATTGCCCGCGCCGGGCGTGTCAGGCAAGGCGCGGGCCGCCGAGCGTGGCCCGCCACGGTCAAGGTCCGCAACGCCCAGTGGCGCGTCCGGCGCGGGCAACCCCCAACGAATAACGATCGGTCGACGGCCAAGCCCCGGCAATCCTGCGTTATCGCTCGCTTACGTGGAACAACCACGCGACGCTCGCGATGCCTTGTCTTGCCGCGGCTTGGCCGCCGATGCGCCGCCATATCTTATGACGACACGCCCTAGGCACCGCGCCCCGAGGACCCGCGAACGATACGGATACGCGCAGCGCCGACGCATGCGCTACGCTCGGTCATACCGTTCTCACCCAGGGCGCTCTGCGCCGGGAGTACTGATGACCGTAACGACCGTTCACCGGCCGGCCGAGGCCCCGCAAACCGCGGCCGAGGTTCGCGACTATGCCGGGCAATACTCGAACACGCGCTTCTGGACCAAGGTCTCGCGGGTCGCCAAACGTGCCGGCTACGAGCTGCTGGAAAAGGCCCTGTGGCTGCACTATGCCGCCCAGCGCCCGGAAACGCCGCGCTGGGCAAGGGTGACGGCCTACGGCGCGCTCGGCTACTTCATACTGCCCATGGACGCGATTCCGGACTGGCTTTTCGGTTTCGGGCTGACCGACGATCTGTCCGCCCTCGCGCTGGCGGTGGCGGCCCTGTCGCAGTACATCAACGACGACGTGCGCCGCCGTACCGCCCAGAAGCTCGATCAATGGTTCGAGCGCCCCGCTTACAAACGCCCACTGCGGCGAGTCGAGTAACATCATGACGGTCAAAGATTTTTCGGGCCGGGTGGCGCTGGTGACCGGCGCCTCGGCCGGGGTCGGCGAAGCCACGGCCCGCGCGCTTTCGGCCGCGGGGGCGAAAGTCGTTATCGCTGCCCGGGGGTTAGAAAAGCTCGAGCGCGTGGCAGCCGATATCGACGCCACCCCCATCGCCGCCGACGTGGCGAGCGAGGCCGGCTGTCGAGCGCTTATCGAGCAGGCGCTGGCCGTGCACGGGCGACTCGATATGCTGGTCAACAATGCCGGCTGCCATCATCGCGGGCCGGTGGCCACGCGCAGCGCCGACGAAATCGGCCAGATGGTGGATACCAACCTGCGTGCCCCGCTGATGCTGTCGCGGCTGGCGCTGGACGCGCTCGGCCAAAGCGACGGCGCGGCCATCGTCAACGTGGCGTCGATCGCCGGCCACATGCCGCTGGCCGGCAGTGCGAGCTATTCGGCGACCAAGTTCGGGCTGCGCGCCTTCACCTATGCCCTGGCCGATGAACTCGCCGATACGAACATCAGCGTGAGCGTGGTCTCACCCGGCCCGATCGCCACCGGTTTCATTCTGGAGGATATCGATTCGGTGTCCGATATCACCTTCTCGCAGGGCATGAGCACGCCCGAGCAGATCGCCGAGCTGATCCTCGCCTGTGCCCGAGACGGCCGCGTGGAACGCAGCCGCCCGGCCATGAGCCGGGTGATGGCCACCGCCGGCTATCTGCTGCCCGCACTGCCCCGCATGCTGCATCCGCTGCTCGCCGCCAAGGGGCGTCGGGCCAAGGATCGCTACCGACGCAAGGCGTAAAATCACCCACTTGCACGGCTCTGCGGCGGCGCGCACAGTACGCGAACCCCCTACGAACAAGGATTTAACTGATGGGCATCATTGCATGGATCATCTTCGGCCTGATTGCCGGCGCCGTCGCCAAGCTGCTCATGCCCGGCAAGGATCCGGGCGGCATCATCGTGACCATCGTCATCGGCATACTCGGCGCGGTGCTCGGCGGCTTCATTTCCACTGCCCTGGGCATGGGCACGGTATCGGGCTTCAACCTCGGCAGTTTCTTGATCGCCATTCTTGGCGCCATTCTGCTGCTGTGGCTGTATCGCGTGATGAAATCGCGTTGATCAACGCGTTGGCCATATAAAACCGGCAACCGGCGCAGCGATGCGCCGGTTTTTTTATGCAGATCGATATCAAGGTCGTACCCGGCGCATCGAAGGATCAGATCAGCGGCTGGCTGGGGTCCGCGCTCAAGCTGCGCGTGCGCGCCGCGCCTGAAAAAGGCAAGGCCAACCGCGCCGTTGTCGCACTGCTGGCCGAGGCTCTAAACGTTGCGCCCGCCGCGATACGTATCGAGCGCGGCCACACACGCGCGCTCAAGCGTGTCGCCATCGATGATATCGGCCCGGGCGAATTCGCCCGGCGACTGGGCTCGCCCGCGCCATGATCGTCGTCTATTGCACGCTGGCCGCGCTGGCCGCGATCGGGGTGATGCTGCTCGGCCATGCCACGACACGCCTGCGCCGACGGCGTGTATTCACCGCCACCTGCTCGGGCGCCTGCGGCGGCCTGTGTCTGGCGCTGACCGCCCTGGCCGGCGCCCTGCTGCTCAACCTGCATACCTACCAGCGCCTGAGCTACGAACAGCCGGTGGCACAGCTGAGCTTCCAGGCGCTGGCCGACCAGCGCTTTCAGGCAACGCTTGCCACCGATAACGGCCCGCCTCGGCTTTTCGAGCTGGCCGGCGACGAATTCCAGCTCGATGCCCGCGTGCTCAAATGGCACGCTTGGGCCAATCTGTTCGGCTTCGATGCCCTATTCCGGCTGGAGCGCCTGAGCGGTCGATATCGCGATATTGCCGATGAGCGAACCCAACCGCGCAGCGTGGTGGCCCTCGACGCCGAGGAACCGGGAGTCAACGCCTTCGCGCTTGCTAGGCGCCTTCCCGGCTGGGCGAAGGCGGTCGATGCCCGTTACGGCAGCGCGACCTACGTCCCCATGGCCGATGGCGCGCGCTACCAAATCACCCTGACCCAGAGCGGACTGATCGCACGTCCGGCCAATGCGGCCGCCCGGGCTGCGATCGAACGCTGGTAGCGCCGCGGCTCAGACAGTGCCGCTGGTGGCGGTATTCATGCGCGCATAGGCGCCGGTGACATGGGCCACCAGCGTGTCGAAATCCTGCGAGAACAGCTCGACCCGGCAGGCCACGCTGCGCCGGCCCACGCGTAGCAGCGTAGCCCGGGCAAGCACGTCGGCGGCTTTCGGCCGACGCAGAAAATCGATATTGAAATGACTGGTGACGGCGTATTCGCCGTCCGGCACATGCGCGATGATGGCGGCATACATGGCCGCATCGGCGGCGGTCATGAGCACCGGCCCGGATATGGTATCGCCCAGGCGGGTCATGCCCGCGTCGTAGGGCAGGCAGATATCGGCATGCGCCGTTCCCACGGCGAGCACGCGAAAGGCCGGCTGGCCGGGCGATCCGACGTTGCGCCGGATCACCGTTTCAATCTGGCCAGCGTCTTTGAGGCTCACGGTGCGCTTTCGGTTTCCGAACGTGCTTCCAGCCGATCGAGACGCTTTTTGAGCGCGACGGTCTGGGCGAACGCGACAGCGGCCAGCGAAAAGCCGACCGTGCCGAATACGAAGGCAAGCATCACGAAGGTGGGCAACGGCTTCTCCCGAATATGAGCCACAAAGGACGGTACTGACGAATCCGCCACGCCTCAAGGCGACCACAGGCCGGCCAGGCCGTCCCAGGCCAGACGCAGTGCCAGCACGATCATGATAGCCCGCACCGCCTGGCGGAAACCATGCTCGGAAAACACGCCGTGCAGCCGCCGCCCGACAAGCGTACCCAGCAGGGCTGCCACGGCCATGGGCACCAGCAGATCGAGCCGTGCGAACGCATTGAAACCATTGAGCGAAAACGCGCCGATCTTGAGTAGATGACTGCCGGTCTGGGCGACCGCCAGGGTGGCGATGATCTGTTCCTTGCGCCAGTCGTCGCGAAGAAAGAACGGTGCTACCAGCATGCCGGTGGCCCCCACCACCGGGCCCAGTACGCCGGCGATCGCGCCGGCCGCAAGCAGGCCGCCCCGCCCGTGGATCTTCAGGCGTGCCGCCCAGCTCGGCCAGACGGCCAAGGCCACGAAAAGCGCCAGAGTCAGCCGAATCCAGTCCGGGTTGGCATCGACCACCCAGGGCGCGACCAGAAACGGCCCGGGCACGGCCGTGAGCGCGAACAGCGCCAGCGCCGGCCAGCGCACATGGCGGCCATAGGCGACGCTGCGCGAGGCGTTGGCCGCGAACTGCACCCCGGCATGCAGCGGCAAAGCCAGGGCCGGCTGCATGCCCAGCGCGAACATCAGGGCGATCAGCAAAGTGCCGCCGCCCATGCCGGCCATGCCCGACAGCACGGCGGTGACAAAGGCGGCCGCGACCAGCAGGGCAGTCAATGCGAAAGCGGCCCGCGCTCGCCCCTAGCGACGCCAGGCATGAAACCGCGCCAGCCAGGGAAAGACCCAATCAGGCGCATGCGCTTTTTTCCATTCGCTGGCGGCAAAACGGTTGGCCTCGGCCAGGGTCGGATAGGGATGAATGGTCGCCAGCATCTTGTTCAGGCCGATGCCGTGCTTCATCGCCGATACGAATTCGATGATCAGCTCGCCGGCGGCCTCGCCAACGATGGTGGCACCCAGAATCGTATCCTTGCCGGGCACGGTCAGCACTTTCACCACGCCCTCGCGGGCCGATTCGGCGATTGCGCGATCCAGGCCGGCCAGATCGTAGCGGGTGACTTCGTATTCGATCGACGCGGCCCGAGCGCTGTTTTCGTTGTGGCCGACATGGGCCACCTGAGGATCGGTGAACGTACACCAGGGCAGCTTGGAATAATCCACCGCAAAGCGCTTGAAGGCGCCGAATAGAGCATTGACCGTGGCATGCCAGGCTTCGTGAGAGGCCGCATGGGTGAGCTGGTAGCCGCCAATGGCGTCGCCACAGGCATAGATGCTCGGCAGCGCGGTCTGCAGATATTCGTCCACCGCGATACGCCCGTCCTTGATCAGGCCCAGCTCTTCCAGGCCCATGCCCTCGGTGCGCGCCTTGCGACCGACGGCCACCAGCACCCGGTCGCAGCGAATCTCGGTTTCGCGCTCGCCCAGCTTGCAGGTAAGCACCGTTTCGCGGCTGTTGCGGCTGGCCGCCGTCACCTTGAGGCCGGTTCGCACGGTCACACCCTCGGCAACGAGCCGATCGCGCATCTGCGCGCTGATATCGTCGTCCTCGACCGAAAGAATGCGCTCGCCCTGCTCGATGAGCGTGACCTGGCTGCCCAGCCGTGCGAAGGCCTGGGCCATTTCGCAGCCGATCGAACCCGCCCCCATCACGGCCAGGCGCTCAGGCAGCTCGGTGAGATCCCAGAGGGTGTCGGAGGTGAGATAGTCGATATCCGCCAGTCCGTCGATCGCCGGTACGAACGGCACCGCGCCGGTCGCCAGCACGATATGACGCGCGCTCAGCCGCTGGCCGTCGTCGGTTTCCACGGTCCACGGGTCGACCAGCCGGGCGCCGGCCTGAATACAGTCCACCCCCAGCGACTCGTAGCGCTCGACCGAATCGTGCGGCGCGATCGTCGCCACCACCGACTTCACCCGATCCATGACGTCCTGGAAATGAAAGTTCGCGCTGGCCGAGCGAATGCCGTAATCCCGGCTATGGCGGATCTCGTGCATCAATCGTGCACTGCGTATCAGCGCCTTGGAGGGTACACAGCCGGTATTCAGACAATCACCGCCCATCCTGTTCTTTTCAATAAGCGTGACCTTGGCCTTCACGGTGGCTGCAATCAGCGCGGCCACCAGCCCGGCCGAACCGGCGCCGATCACGATCAGGTTGCGATCGAAATGCTTGGGCTTGTCGTAGCCGGCGAGCGCCTTGCGCGAAGCCACGAAATCGAGCGTCTTGCGGGCGATCAACGGAAACAGACCCAGCAGCACGAAAGAGCCGATCAAACCCGGGGACAACACGCCCGACAACGATTCCACCTGACCGAGCTGGGTGCCCGCATTCACGTAGACGAGCGTGCCCGGCAGCATGCCGAGCTGGCTGACCCAGTAGAAGGTGCGCGTACGAATGGGGGTGAGACCCATGGCCAGGTTGATCACGAAAAACGGAAACACCGGCACCAGCCGCAGGGCGAATAGGTAGAAGGGGCCATCGCGCTCGACGCCGCGATTGAGGGCCTTCAGCCGCGACCCGAAGCGTTTCTGCACGCTTTCGCGCAGCACGAAGCGCGCGATGAGAAAAGCCAATGTGGCGCCGATTGCCGATGCGAACGACACCAGCAGCGTGCCTTCGACCAGGCCGAACAACGCGCCGCCGATCAGGGTCATCACCGCTGCCCCCGGCAACGAGATGGCCGTAACCGCGACATAGATCGCGAAGAAACCCACCGCGAACAGCAGACCGTGGGCAGCAGCCAGCTCGCCGAGCGCGGCGCGCTGGCTTTCGAAACAGGCCAGGCTGAATACCTGATCGCTACAGGCCGCCCCGAGATACTGCCCCGGGTTCACCACGAACCAGGCCGCGATGAGCGCGATTACGAAAACGGCCAGGCCGATACGGGTGATGGTCATCGATTGCTTTCCTTTCAAACGCCTGCGAGCTTCGGCACCGACAGGCTACGTCGTTCGGGCGATTACGCCGCGACAGCGCATCCAGACGCCGTGTGCAGGCCCGCTAATAAAGCCCAACTATCGGTACGACACGCCCATGCCTGAAATCACGGCACGTCTGCTAGACTCGCCGCTCATTTTTACACGGTCTTCGCCGGCCGCATTCGCCCGAATAACCATGCACGAAACCGACAACCTCCGTATCAAGGGCATTCAGGAATTGATTTCTTCGCAGGCGCTACTCGAAGAGCTGCCCGTGAGCGAAGCCGCGTCCGAGACGGTCTACAACACGCGCACGGCCATCCAGAAGATTCTGCACGGCGAGGACGACCGCCTGCTGGTCGTAGTCGGCCCCTGCTCCATTCACGACGTGGACGCCGCGCTTGAATACGCCAAGAAACTGGCCGATGCGCGCGAACGCTATGCCGATGATCTGCTCATCGTCATGCGGGTGTACTTCGAAAAACCGCGGACCACGGTGGGCTGGAAGGGTCTGATCAACGACCCGGACATGGACGACTCGTTCAAGATCAACAAGGGCATCCGCCTGGCGCGCGAGCTGCTGCTCAAGCTCGCCGATCAGGGCATTCCGGCGGGCGTCGAGTTTCTCGATCTGATCTCGCCGCAGTATCTGGCCGATCTGGTGGCCTGGGGCGCGATCGGCGCGCGCACCACGGAAAGCCAGGGCCATCGCGAGCTGGCCTCGGGGCTGTCCTGCCCGGTCGGCTTCAAGAACGGCACCGGCGGTTCGATCAAGATCGCGGTGGATGCCGTGGGCGCGGCCCATCATCCGCACCATTTCCTGTCGCTGACCAAGGAAGGCCAGTCCGCGATCTTTGCCACCGAAGGCAATCGCGATACGCATATCATCCTGCGTGGCGGTGCGAACGGGCCGAACTACGACGCCGATTCGGTCGCCGGCGCGGTCGCCCTGCTCGAACAGGCGCAGCTGTCGGGCCGGCTGATGATCGACTTCTCGCACGCCAACAGCCGCAAGCAGCACAAGAAACAGCTGGAAGTCGGCGACGACGTGGGCGGTCAGATCGCCGCGGGCAGCCGTGCAATCTTCGGCGTGATGATCGAATCCCATCTCAAGGAAGGCAACCAGAAGCTGGTGCCGGGCGTGGAGCCCGAATACGGCGTGTCGATCACCGATGCCTGCCTGCACTGGGAGGATACCGATGCCCTGCTCGGCGAACTGGCCAAGGCCGTGTCCGAACGCCGCGACCTGCGCAACAACGGCGACGACGACTGACCCCTGTTAACCAACACGGGGTTCACGAAAAAGCCGCCCTCGGGCGGCTTTTTCGTGTCCGGGAAGGGGCGGCGTCTACCAGTACGGCCCCGGCAGCAGCGCGGCCAGCACGCGCCCCGGAATATTGGGCTTTTCGGCCTCGCCCGAGCGCCCGCCGCGGGCGGCCTTGGACGAGGGGAACATATGAAACGCCTTGTGCAGCACGAAGTCGTTCACCTTGGGCCACAGGGCATAGCTAATCTGGGCGGTGGTGCCCAGCGGCGAGGCAATGCGCTTGGGCTTTTCCAGGATCGCGCACACGATCATGTCGGCGGCCTGCTCCGGTGTGAGCGTGGGCACATAGTCGTAGAGCTTGGTGGGCGCGATCATGGGCGTACGCACCAGCGGCATGTAGATGGTGGTCAGATCGATATTGCGCGAGGCGACTTCCGGCGACAGACAGCGTGAAAAGGCGTCGAGCGCGGATTTGGACGCCACATAGGCCGAAAAACGCGGCACGTTGGTCAGGCAGCCGATACTGGAAATATTGATGACATGCCCGGTGCGGCGTTTCGCCATGGCCGGCAGGAAGTTGAAGATCATGCGGATGGCGCCGAAGTAGTTCAGCTGCATGGTGCGTTCGTAGTCGTGGAAGCGGTTGAGCGACTCGAACACGCCCCGTCGTATCGAATGCCCGGCGTTGTTGATCAGAATATCGACGTGATGATGATCGGCCAGAATCTGTTTCGTGCAGGCATCGATGGCTTGCATATCGTTCAGATCGCAGGGATACGCCACCGCCCGACCGAGGCCGATCTTGTCCACGATGGCCCGGGTTTCCTCGAGCTTGTCGGGTGTGCGTGCCACCATGCAGACCGTCGCACCGGCACGGGCCAGCTTTTTCGCGGTCATGAAACCGATGCCGCTGGAGGCGCCGGTGATGACCACTACCTTGTCCTGCATGCGCCGCAGCAGCTTCTCGGGCACATGGAAATCGCAGTCCATATGCATTTCCCAGTAGCGCCACAGCGTCTCCGCATAGTCTTCCAGGCGCGGACAATGAATACCGCTGCCCTTGAGCGCGGCCTGGGTATTCACGTCTTCGAACACGGCGCGATTGTTTACGTAGCCGAGTATCGACAACGGCACGCCGATACGCTTGGAAATGCTCTTTTCCAGCCACTCCGCCTTGGGGATGTTGCCGGCCAGACGCTTGAGCTGGTGCTCGATATTGGCCGGCCACTCGTGGGTCGGCAAACGACGCACGATATCCGGGCCGTGGGCCGCGCGCATGAAGATGCGCAACATTTCGCCGGCGGTGGGCGGCTCGTTCTGGATAAGAAAGAATGCCTGGCCGTCGAGGTTGCGCTTGTGGGCAATATGCACCATGGCATCGACGACATAGTCCACCGGCGCCACCGGCATCTGCCCGCCCTCGATACCGAGTAGCGGCATCCACTTGGGCACGTTGTCGCGGATGCGCTTGATCGGCTTGAAGAAATAATAGGGGCCGTCGATCTTGTCCATTTCCCCGGTTTCGGAATGGCCGACGACCATCCCCGGGCGATAGACCCGCCACGGCACCTTGCAGTGCTCGCGCACAATCGCCTCGGACTGGAACTTGGTCCGATAGTAGGGATGGCGGACCTGCTGGCCCTCGTCGAACATCTCGTCGGTGAATACGCCTTCGTAATCCGCGCCGGCCACCGCCACCGACGAGACATGGTGGAAACAGGGCTTCTTGCCGGATTCGTTGGCCAGCGCACCCGCGAGCGCGACGATATTCGCCGTGCCCTCGTTGTTGACCTTGTCGGCCTGGGCGTCGGTCATGTTCATGTCGTAGACCGCGGCCAGATGAAAGACATGATCGATAGTGCCAGTCAGGTGTTCAAGCGCTTCGCGGTCGATCACCCCGCGCCGGGTGATATCGCCCCAGACCGGGATCAGGCGGTCCTCGCTCACGCCAAGCCTCTCGCACAGGCCGGTATAGCGGTCGGCGCTGGCCCGGCGCATCAGCACATACACGGTCGCATTGCGCCGTGTCAGCAGTTTTTCGACAAGGAAACGACCGATGAAACCGGTCGCACCGGTCACGAGATAGTTCATTATTGCTTTGTCCTGGTCTGGATATCGTCCTCGGCGACGCCGCTGGCGGCGTCGCTCGCATCGCTGACGGTAAACCCATGCGGCCCCCTTGCGCCACTATTACGATCGCGCGAGCGCTTCTGACACAATGCGTCGACGCGCAATAGCCCACCCAATCAGGACCCATCCATGAGCGAAACCATATTTTCCAAGATCATCAATCGCGAGATCGATGCCGATATCGTCCACGAAGACGACCAGTGCCTGGCGTTTCGCGACATCAACGCGCAGGCGCCGATGCATATCCTGGTGATCCCGAAAAAGCCCATCGACATGCTCGTCAACGCCGAAGCCGACGATCAGGCGCTGCTTGGGCATCTGCTGCTGACCGCACGGCAGGTCGCCAAGAACGAAGGCTATGGCGAGGCCTTCCGACTGGTCGTAAATAACGGCGAGGCCGTGGGCCAGAGCGTGTTTCACTTACATGTACATATCCTGGGCGGACGCGACTTCGCCTGGCCGCCGGGCTAAGCGCGCCTTGCAAGGGGATGAATCGACCCCATCAATCAAACACAGCTGCTTTGTGGGCCGAGTCCGCGCGCGCTAACATGGCGCGCTTTGGATCGGCTCGCGGGCCGATTCGCCTGACTGGAACCGCAACACGATGAGTACCGTGGCCAAGGCGCAGGGCGCCAGCAACAACACCTCTTCCGCCGCACGCGACGCGCAAACCAGCGCCGAGATCGAGGATGTTCAGGGGCGGGCCGATCCGCGCCACCTGGCGATCAACAAGGTGGGCATCTGCGATATCCGCCATCCGGTCTCGATCGAACAGCGCGTGGGCGGCCATCAGAGCACGGTGGCCACCTTCGGCATGTACGTGAACCTGCCCCATCATTTCAAGGGCACCCACATGTCCCGCTTCGTGCAGATCCTCAACGCGCACGAACACCAGATCACCGTCGACTCGTTCCGGACCATGCTCGGCGAAATGACCGAGCGTCTCGAAGCCGATAACGGCCATATCGAGATGAGCTTTCCCTATTTCATCGACAAGTACGCGCCGGTGACACGGGAAAAAGGGGTGATGGACTACAACGTCACCTTCATCGGCGACCAACGCGGCGAGCGTACCGATCTGTATGTCGAAGTGAAGGTGCCGGTAACCACCCTGTGCCCCTGCTCCAAGGACATTTCCGACTACGGCGCCCATAACCAGCGCTCGCTGATCACCATTCGCGTGCGTGCGACCGAGTTCTTCTGGCTCGAAGAACTGGTCGATATCGCCGAATCGCAGGCGTCTTCAGAGCTGTACGGCATCCTCAAGCGCGTCGACGAAAAGGCGGTCACCGAGCGAGCATACGAAAACCCGAAGTTCGTCGAGGACGTGGTGCGTGACATCGCCCAGTGCCTCAACGACGACTCGCGATTTCGTTATTACGTTGTGGAGTCGGAGAACTTCGAATCGATCCACAACCATTCGGCTTATGCGATGATCGAACACGACAAGGACCAGCCCGCCAGCTGAGCCTTCGCTCGATTCGAAGTCCGGCTGACATCAGCGAGCGCATCCCGCGCCGAGTGGCGTGAACCCTGCTCGAGTTCCCGAGAATGCTGACTCCTCACCGAGTCGCAATCATTGCGCCTACTGTATGTATTGGCGATAAGAACGGGGTCTGCGGCTCGACGTTCTCCGGCCCCTACCTGCGTAACGACAGCCAGACCGCGCAAAAAAAAGGTTCATCGCAGATTAGCG